>DAOLKH010000214.1:0-4143 GCA_035331685.1 Pseudomonadales bacterium | reverse complement strand
GTTCATACGCGAACCTCGTGCTGGACAAGAGCGATATCTATAGGGCCTGGTTCGAGGATCTGCTCGATACGAGGCGGATTCCGGGCGTCTTCCACTGCACCGCCGGCAAGGACCGTACCGGTGTGGGTGCCGCGCTGTTCCTGTATGCTCTCGGCGTCCCGCGCGAGACCGTGCTGCAGGATTACCTCGCCAGCAACCATTACCTTCACGATTCGATTGAAACAATCGTGTGGAAGGCGCGCTTGGCATCCCGCTTCAAGGTCGATGGTGATCGCTTGCGCGCTCTGCTCGGTGTGAACGAGGGTCTTCTGGAAAACGCGTTCGAGGCAATCGAAGCCCGGTACGGCTCTCTCGATCGTTACCTGGAGCAAGCGCTTGGCCTCGATCAGAAGAATCGGGAGCGGTTGCAGGCGCTCTATCTGGAATGAAGTCGAGTCGGAGCCGCACGCCGGATCAGGCCTTTACGCTCTCATGAACGACACGACCGAACCCACTGAAACACGCCTCTGGCAAGGGCTCCATCCGGATGTGCTGAAGCTCGGTCTGGTGAGTTTCCTCACCGATCTCAGTTCGGAGATGATCTTTGCGGTGTTCGCGGTCTTTTTCACCAGCGTGGCCGGTGCTTCCAGTGCGCTGCTCGGGCTGGTCGAAGGTCTCGCGGATTTCTCGTCTTCCGCGCTCAACTACCTGGCGGGCTGGCTGTCGGATCGCAGCGGACGGCGCAAGACCTTCGTGATCGCGGGCTACGGATTCTCGACGCTGGCAAAGGCCGTGCTGCTGATTTCGACCGCGATCACGTCGCTTGCGGTCTTTCGCGTCATCGAGCGTCTCGGCAAAGGCTTCCGCGGGCCACCACGCGATGCCTGGCTGGCAACGGTCGCCGCGACGGAGACGCGTGGCTACGCCTTCGGCGTGCACAAGGCGCTGGACAAGTCCGGTGCGGTGCTCGGGCCGTTGCTGGCGTATGCGCTGCTGTCGTGGGTGGGCGAGAACGCTGCAGGCTATCGGGCGTTGTTCTGGGTGGCGTTCGTTCCGGCGTTGCTGAGTCTGGTAGTGCTTGCGCGCATGCCGGATCAGCCTGGCGAGCGATTCGAACGCGAACCGATCGGCGCGAGCTGGCGAGCACTGAGCGGCAACTTCAAGCGCTTCCTGGTCCCGGCAGCGGTATTTTCGCTGGCTTACTTCAGCCTCGGTTTTCTGTTGCTGCGCGCACACGAGATCGGATTCGACGTTGCGCAGGTGGTGCTGCTGTATGCGTTGTTCAACACGAGCTGCGTGATCGCTGCGCCTCTGGTGGGACGGCTGGGCGATCGGGTCGGGCGCACGCGCATCGTGCTCGCCGGCTACGCGCTGTACGGGCTGGTCAACCTCGGGATGGTGTTTGCGGATACCCAGGCAGCCATCGTTGCGCTGTTTGCGCTCTACGGTGTTTTCTTTGCCATCGATGAGTCGCAGGGCAAGGCCTTCATCGCCGATCTCGAACCGCATCGTCGTGCAACGGCGATCGGTGTTTACGAGTTTGCCACGGGGCTGGTGTACGTGCCCGCGTCGCTGCTGGCCGGCCTGTTGTGGCTGGTTTCGCCCGCGGCTGTCTTCGCGCTGGCGGCCGGGCTGTCGGTACTCGCGATGCTGCTGCTGGCGAAGCTGCAGCCGATCCGTGCCTGAACGTTCAGCGCAGCGCGCGGCGAATGCCGTCGATGATCGCCTCGGGCGACGGCGGGCAGCCGGGCACCGTTGCGTCGGTGGCGATCACGTCGCTGGCACCACCATGGGTGGCGTAGCCGGCACCGAAGATGCCACCGTCGATTGCGCAGTCCCCGACCGCGAGCACCAGCTTGGGTGACGGCATCGCGCCGTGGGTGCGGGTCAGCGCTTCGTGCATATGGCGCGACACCGGTCCGGTGAGCAGCAGCAGGTCGGCATGGCGCGGGCTCGCGACGAACTTCATGCCGTCTGCCTCGATGTTGTAATAGGCGTTGCCGAGCGCGTGGATCTCGAGCTCGCAGCCGTTGCACGATCCGCTGTCGACGTGGCGCATGCACAGGGCGGGCCCGAGCGCGCGTCGTGCGGCGTCGGCGGATTCCCCCGATTCCCCGGATGACGATGGTGGCTGATCACGTCCTTCGGTGATGATGCCGATACGCGCGATCTGTTTCAGAATGTCGAGCACAGCCCCCTCACAGGTCCACGCCGCTGTAACACAGGTTGAACGATTTGTTGATCAGCGGAAAGTCGGCGACGATATCGCTGACGATCGCGTGCTCGAGCGCCGGCCAGTTGTGCCACGATGGGTCGTGCGGATGACAGCGCCGGATCGAACCGTCGTCTGCGGTTTCCAGTGCGACGAAGACGGGGCCGCGCCATCCCTCGACGAGGCCAACGCCGAAGCCGGCAGGCATGGCGACGGTGGGTGTCTCGCATACGGCGCCGGACGGCAGCCGGCGCAGCAGCTCGTCGCATAGACGCAGTGATTCGGCAATCTCGTCGAAGCGTACCTTCACGCGTGCCGCGACATCGCCGGTGTCGGCACTCGCGCAGCGCACTGCCAGCGAATCGTACGGTGGCGACGGCAGATCGCGGCGCAGGTCCCGCACGATGCCGCTGGCACGCGCCGCCAGGCCGGTCATGCCGAGCCGGCGCGCAAGCGCCTCGCTGACGGTGCCGCTGCCCATGAAGCGATCCTGCACGCCGGCGTGCTCGTCGTAGATCGCGCGCAGCCGGCGCGTCTCGTCGCTGAGTACGCGCGCCTGTTGCTGCAGCAGCGTGACGCCAGGGGGGGCGATGTCGATCGCAACCCCGCCGGTGATCAGCGCGTCCATCGGGTAGCGCGCGCCGAAGACCGTGGCGTTTGCGCGCAGCAGGTCCTCCTTCAGGCGCATGAACTGCGCGAGTCCGACGCCGAAGCCGGCATCGTTGCCGAGCGCGCCCAGATCGCCGAGATGGTTTGCGATCCGCTCGCGCTCGAGCAGCAGCGCGCGCAGGAAGGCCGCACGCGGCGGCACCCGCAGCCCACGTATGCATTCCTCGGCCATGCAGAAGGCCCACGAGAACGCGATCGTGGAGTCGCCTGCGATGCGCGCGGCGAGGCGGCGTGCCTCGAGCGCAGCGAGTTCCGTGAAACGGCGTTCGATCCCCTTGTGTGCGTAGCCGAGGCGCTGTTCGAGGCGCAACACCTTTTCGCCGACCAGCGAGAAGCGGAAATGGCCCGGTTCGATGGTCCCGGCGTGCACCGGACCGACGGCGATCTCGTGTACGCCTTCGCCGCGTACGCGTACGAAGGGGTACGGCTTCGGGTCCGGGGTGCCGCCGCGAAAGTCTCGCCGCAGCGGTGCCTCGCCGTCGGACCACGCGCCGTGGCGCAGCCACGGCCGGCAATCGCCGCCGTCGGGAACGGGGCCCGACAGATCGTGCACGGCGCGTTGCAGGCGTGCGGCTGCCGGGAACGGTTCGTCGATGCGCGGGTAGGGTGCTGTTCCATCGGGCAGTTCCAGTTCGAGGATCACGATCCCCTCGGGCTGCAGGAACGCGCTTCGCAGCAGATCGCCACCGTCACGATCGCGCTGGTCGGTGGCCCACAGCGTGAGCAGCCTGGCACCGCTTGCATGCAGCGCGTCGATGCGCTGCGACCACTGCGCGCGCGAGACGCGGTGGCATTCGAAGGGCGCCGAATCCTTCATCGCAGTCATCCGATCATCCGTGCCGCGAGGCGGTACCACTCGGCCAGGAACGGCGGTACCCACAATCCGAGCATCAGCACCAGCGCCAGGTGCACGAATGCCGGCAGCAGCGATGGCGGTACGGGCAGGCGCGTGCCGGTGTGCTCGCCGAGCACCATTTGCTGCGTGCGCCCGAATATCGCGGCGAACGCCACGCCGAGTGCGAGCAGCAGCAGTGGTGTGGCCCAGGGTTGCTCGCGCATCGCCGTGGTCAGGATCAGGAACTCGCTCGCGAACACGCCGAACGGCGGCATGCCGAGGATCGCGAGCGAACCCAGCATCAGCCCCCAGCCCACCGTGGGGCTCACCTTGACCAGGCCGCGGATGTCCTCCATCACCTGCGTGCCGGCCTTCTGCGTCGCGTGACCGACCGCGAAGAAGATCGCCGACTTCACCAGCGAGTGCACCGTCATGTGCAGCAGGCCGG
>DAOLKH010000213.1:0-4179 GCA_035331685.1 Pseudomonadales bacterium | reverse complement strand
GGTGATGCTGCTTACCGATTCACCGTCGATTCGCGACGTGTTGTTGTTTCCGCATATGCGGCCGCAGGGCTGAGTCGTGATGGCGCGCAGTGCGACGCCGGCAGCGCATCGAGTACGTGTGCTGTCACTGCTGGTCGCACTGAACGTCCTCGGTGGCTGTGCAGGCGCGCCAGTGGAGCGGACGGCATCCACAGAAGCGGCATCCGACTCGACACCAGTGACTCCGGTGGCAACGGCTGTGAAGATGGCCACGCGAGCGGAGCCGGAATCGGAACCACCACAGGCAGAATCCCAACTGGAGCTGCCGGCCGCAGGACTGCGCGCGGCGCAGGAGGCGTTCGATCGCGGCGATCACGTTGCGGCGATGCATGAGTGGGAAGGCGTGGCAGTGAATGCAGCGTCGGCGCGTGATCGGGCGCACGCGCTGCTCGGGATACTGACGTTGCGTGTATTGCCGTCTTCCACGCTCGTCGATCCGCGGGCCGCCGAGGCTCTGATCGCCGAATTCGAGCAGCACGTGCGGAAAAATTCGCTGCACGACGAGTTCGGTCTCGACATTGCATTGTTGCGGACGCTACTGGCGCATGGACGCGAACTTGCCACGTTGCGCGACGCAAACCGGACCCTGAGTGCCGACCTGGCAGCGCGCGATGCGCTGATCCGCAAGCTGCGGGCGCTCAGCGTGGAAGGGAACTGAGCAACGGCGCTTCGGTGGCGAGGTTGCCGGTCTGCTCCAGCAGTGCCTGCAGCGCTGCGGAATCGTGAACGACCAGGCGATCGAGCGCCGATGCGAGCCGCTCCCGCGTATCGGTTTCCCCGTCGGCACCTGCGAGCACGAACACGGGAATCTCGCGCAGGGCCGGGTTGTAGGCAATTTCCTCGCTGAGCGCGACGACGTCGTCGCCGGGCAGACCGAGCGACAGCAGAATCAGGTCGGGCGGTGACTGGCGTGCAATGGCGAGCGCCTCTCCCGCCTGTTCGGTGCTGCTCACGTACCAGCCCTGCTCGACCAGTCCTTCGACCAGCGCATTGCGCGCTGGCGATGCGCTCTCGATCAGCAGTACGTGGCCGCTGCGGTCTCGCGGTGCGAGCCGCTCCAGCGTTGCCGCGAGGCGGCGCTTGTTGACCGGCTTGTCGAGGAACGCGGCGGCACCACGTTCGTGTGCCTGATCGCGTGCGTCGAGCATCGACTGCAGCACGACCGGAATGTTGCGCGTTTCTTCGTTGTCCTTCAGTACCGAAAGCACCTCCCAGCCGTCCATGCCGGGCATGACGAGGTCAAGCACGATCAGATCGGGGAGGTGCTCGCGGGCAAGCCGCAAACCCTCGTCCCCGCCTGCTGCTTCCAGTACGCGGTAGCCTTCGGCGCGCAACACGCGTGCACTGAGTTCGCGTGCGTCGTCGTCATCGTCGACGACCAGCACCGTCGGTGCGCCGGCGTCGTGCGTGGTGCTTGCCGGGCGAGCGCTCTCTGCCGTCGTGATCGGCACCTGTGGCGGAATGGTTGCGTCGACAGGCAGTTCGACCGTGAACACACTGCCATTTCCCGGGCTGCTCGTCGCATCGATGGTGCCACCGAGCAGTGTCGAAAATTCGCGACACAGTGCGAGCCCGAGGCCGGTTCCACCGTATTTCTTGGTGGTCGATGAATCCGCCTGCACAAAGGCGTCAAATACCGTATCGAGCTGTTCACGCGTCATGCCGATGCCGGTGTCGCGCACCTGCATCCGCAGCCACTCGTTGCCGGAACGCTCGAATCCGCCGACCTCGACCGTGACGGTGCCGTCTTCGGTGAACTTGCAGGCGTTGCTGAGCAGGTTGGCAAAGATCTGGCGAAAGCGTGTCTGGTCGCTGACGATGCGCAGGCTTGCAGCATCCGGTGGCGTGATGAGGATGGTGTTGCGGTTGTGCGCCGCCAGCGTCTGCATCGTGGCAGCCAGTTCGTGCAGCACTTCGACGACGTCGAAGGATTCGCGGTACAGCGTCATCTTGCCAGTTTCTATCTTGGCCAGGTCGAGCACGTTGTTGATCAGGGACAGCAGATGTCGCCCTGCGGTCAGGATGCGCTGCATGTCTCCGGTGAGTTCTGCGGCAGCCAGGTCCTCTTCTTCGGTGGCTATCTCGACCATCATTTCGCTGTAGCCGATGATCGCATTGAGCGGGGTGCGCAGTTCGTGACTCATGTTGGCCAGGAAGCTGCTCTTGGCTGCATTCGCGCGGTCGGCCTGTTCCTTTGCTTCCTGCACCTCCTGTACCGCACGGCGCAGCTTCTCCGACATTTCATTGAATGCCTGTGCCAGTTGACCGAACTCGTCGTTCGCCGGCACGGTGATGCGGTAGTCGAGATCGCCACCGCCGATGCGTATGATCCCCCTGCGCAGGCGCCATAACGATTCGTTGGTATGGCGGATCAGCCGAAAGCCCAGAAAACTGGTGCAGAATATCGAAGCAAAAAACACCATGATCGTGATCCGGCCGATGATCTTGCCGGTCTTCTCGACCTGCTGACTCTCGTTGCGCGAGACGCCGATCATCGTTGCTTCGAAGGCAGCCAGTGCCTGTTCGGTGCGTGCGTAGGTTGCCTTCAGTTCATCGATCGAAATACTGCGACGCAGCGGCCTGCGCAGGTCGAGCAACAGGCGTTCCCAGTCGCTGAACAGCAGGTCGGTTTCGCGTACCAGTACGCCGTGCATGGGCAGCGAATCTTCGTTGGTGGCGCGCTCCATGTACTGCACGAGATTGCGCAGCTCGGCGATTTCACGCCGGGTGCGGTCGGCCTCGGTGGCCGAAATGCCCTGTCCGGCGGATTCACGCAGCGTGACCAGCACCAGCAACTGCTTGTGGATGTTGTCGAGCGACTGGTGCAGCGTGCTCGCGTAGAGCTGGCCTCGTACCGCATCGGTGACTTCGTCGAGTGACTCGCGAATCGTGTTGTTGCCGATCAGGAACGACACGACGTTGATCGCGGACAGCACCAGCACGATGAAGATCGCGATCGTCAGCCGTTGCAGCAGCGTCATGGCGGTGGCCCGGCGCGCGCGCCGGCAAGTGCCGCGATCTTGCCCAGCAGGCGCGCGAAGTCGAGCGGCTTGGTCTCATAGTCATCGCATCCTGCCGCGAGCGCACGCACGCGATCATCGGACATGGCATGCGCAGTCAGCGCAATGATGCGCAGTTGCTTGCCGCGTGCATCGGCGCGGATCTCGCGCGCCGCAGTCCAGCCGTCCTTGAGCGGCAGGTTCATGTCGAGCAGGACCACGTCCGGCTGTGCGTCGAGCGCAAGCGCGACGGCCTGCTCGCCATCGGTCGCAGTCAGAACCTCGAATCCCTTGCGGGCAAGGCGGCGCGACAGCATGTCGCGGTTCATTTCATTGTCCTCGACCAGCAGGATACGCGTCATGCAGGCATTCCTCCCCCGGCCGTTCCCTGTCCGGTATCCGTGCCGGCCAGGCCGGTAATCGCGTGGATGGTGACCTCGGCAGCCATGCCCTTGGGGCGCGTGCGAAGGCAGCGCCCGGTATGCAGGCCGGGGCCGACTTCGTCGACAGTGCTCTGCGAACCAAGTATTTCGCCGCCAGCAGTGAGCGACTCGATGCGTGCGGTGAGATTTACCGTGTGGCCGACCACACCGTACTTGCTGCGCCGCTCCGATCCGATGTTGCCGGCTACCACGAGCCCGGTGTTCAGCCCGATTCCGATCGCAATCGCGGGCAGGCCGATGGCGTGGTTGCGCTTGTTGATGCCGTGCACCGCCTGTTGCATCGCCAGTGCGCAGCGTACGGCCCGTCGTACGTCGTCTGCGTACGCGACTGGTGCGCCGAAGATCGCGAGGATGCCGTCGCCGATGAATTCGTCGACGGTACCACGGTGTTCCATGATCACGGATGACATCGCGCCGAGATAGTTGTTCAGCAGCTTCACTACCTGCTGCGGTGTGTGGCTTTCGCAGATGTGAGTGAAGTTGCGGATGTCCGCCATCAGGATCGTGACCTTGCAGGTCACGCCGCCGAGGTCCAGACCCTGCGGGGTTTCCAGCAGCGCATCGACGATCTCGTCGGACAGATAACGCCCGAAGGTGTTGCGGATGAAACGCTGGTTGCGCTCGAGTTCACGCCGGTACGCCTCTTCCCGGTCGTGCCAGCGCTTGCGCTCGAGCGCAACCAGCGTTTCATCCGCAAC
>DAOLKH010000212.1:0-4185 GCA_035331685.1 Pseudomonadales bacterium | reverse complement strand
GCTGCAGGAACAGCGCCAGCGCCCGGCGCCCGGCGCACCACAGCCAGTGCGCGACGCGGTACGACTCGAGCGCGTGGAATCCCTTGAAGAACAGGAATGCGACCGCGTGATCCCGGCACGCCGAATCGCGCTCCTTCACCGCACGCAGGTCGCAGCGGATCGCGTGCCCTATGGACGGGTCGCTCGCAAACGCCTGTTCGATCACTTCGCGCACCAGCAGCGCGGGGGCGGCCGGGTTCCCGAGTTTCTGCGCGAGGTGGAAGCTGAGCGCAGCCTCCAGCCTGTCGTGATTGAGGATCGTTGCGTGCAGGAAGCTGGCGAGCACCGGTTCGTCACGAGCCTCGCGCGCTGCCGCTTCGCGGATCGAATGCCAGACATCATCCGGTTCGCTGGAGGCGGCTACGGGCGGAATGGGCATCGAAGTCTCCGGTCTGCGTCGACGAAAGGCTGACAGCTTAGTCGAGCAGCAGGGAGTGACGCGAGGAGAGGGTGACGTGGGGAGAGGGGCGACCGCCGGTCGCCCCTACGGCGATGGGTTCAATTTGTCCTGGAGCCAGCGGGCGGGATTGCCGTGGATGCATTCCTGGATATGCCGGCGTTTCGCGTCGTCGCGGATGACGCGTCCCCGGTAATTGGAAGCCATACCTTTTCGTCGGTGTTCTCCTCCATTCGTCGATGCACCAGGTGGAGGCGGACTTGAAGCCGGCGACCACGGCGCCGAGGGATCGCGGGTGCATCGAGGTGGCAACTGGCGATCGGGACGTAGGGGCGAGCGGCCAAATCGTACGGGCGAGCGGCCGCTCGCCCCTACGGGTATGGGTGCCGCAGCCGCTCACGGCGAGTGCCGCCAGGCGTGTAATCTGCGGGATCGAGTCTGCAAGGGGAGTACGCATGCGTCGGGATCACAGGCCTTACCGGGTGAAGCGCGTTTATCTGGTCTTTCGCGCCTGGTACGCCGAACATTTTTTGCGACCTTGTTTCGATTCTCTCGGCGACGGCGGTACCTACATGAAGCCATGGTTCGTGCACGTCGCGGGCCCGAACGTCTCGCTCGGTCACTGCGCGACCCTGATCGGTGAGGCCGACCGGCGCGTGCGCATCGCGGTGTGGGGGCGTGGTCCCGGGGAGGGTCGTATCCGCATCGGCGACTACGCACTGATCACGCCAGGCGTGCGCATCAGCGCGAGTGATTCGATCGAGATCGGTGACAACTGCATGATCGCCAGCGGTGCCTACATCACTGATTCCGACTGGCACGGCATCTACGATCGCATCGAGCGCAATCCAGAACCCGCACCGATACGCATCGGCAACAATGTGTGGATCGGCGACGGCGCCACGGTGCTGAAAGGGGTGACGATCGGTGACAACAGCATCGTCGGTGCCGGTGCGGTGGTCGCCCGCGACGTGCCTGCCAACGTGGTGGTCGCAGGCAACCCGGCGCGAGTGGTAAAGCAACTCGATCCGGGCGGACCGTTCGTGACACGGGCCGACTTCTATGCGGATCCGGCTTCGTACGTTGCCGAATCCGATCGGCTGGACCGTGAATTTCTTGCCGGCAACACCCTGTTCGGCTGGCTGCGCGTGCTGCTGTTCCCGAATCGCAACGACTGAACCCCGTCACAGTGCGCGAGCCAGGCACCACGCATCCACTCGTGTTGCGCCGGCTT
Organism: Pseudomonadales bacterium; assembly: GCA_035331685.1. Lineage (GTDB taxonomy): Bacteria > Pseudomonadota > Gammaproteobacteria > Pseudomonadales > UBA5518 > UBA5518. The sequence goes on along the minus strand of DAOLKH010000212.1, from coordinate 2,515 downwards.
CCAGCAGCGTGGCCGCCAGGGCGTCGGCGGTGGCGCCGGTGGTGATCACATCGTCGATGATCGCGACGTGCAATCCGGCACAGGATTCGGCATGGAAGGCGGTGGCAAGGTTGCGCCGGCGCGCGGCTGCATCGAGTGATTTCTGGTCTTCGGTGCGTCGAACGCGCGCAGCCAGTGCCGGAAGCATCGGCAGCGCGAGTTCGCGTGCAAGCACGCGCGCGATGCGCTCGGACTGGTTGAAGCCGCGTTCGGCAAGGCGCGTCCGGTGCAGCGGCACCGGCACCAGCACGGTGCCGGCGTAGTGGCCGGGACCGCATGCAGCGATGCGCCGTGCCAGCACGTGCGCCAGTACGCGTCCGGCAGCGAGATCCCCGTGGAACTTGAAGCGCGCGATCAGCTCCCGTGCGGGGTACTCGTAACGCAGCGCCGCGACGCAGGCGCTGAACCGGGGTGGCTGGCGCTGACAGTGGCCGCACGGCGCGGGGTGCGCACTGTCGAGTGGCATCGCGCAGAGCGGGCACCCATCCTCGTGCAGCGGCAATTCGCCAGCGCACGGCGCACACAGATCAAGCTCACCCCGCAGCGCTACACCGCAGAGCACGCAACACGCAGGCAACAAGGACTTGAACTTGTAAACCATCGGAGTCCATTCCGGTTGACAAGCATGGTGACGGGGCCGAGACTGCCAGCCCCCTTTCATCCTGCTCGCAACTGTCGGGGTTCCGCATGCCCAACGCAAGTGCCGTTCGTCACGACTGGACGCGTGCCGAGATCGAAGCGCTGTTCGCGCTGCCGTTTCCCGAGCTGCTGTTCCGTGCCCACACGGTGCATCGGGCCCACTTCGACCCCTGTGAGGTACAGGTCAGCACGCTGCTGTCGATCAAGACCGGCGCCTGCCCGGAAGACTGCAAGTACTGTCCGCAGAGCACGCGTTACGACACCGGACTGGAGCCGGAGAAGCTGCTCGAAGTCGAGGGCGTGATCGAGGCGGCGCGCGCTGCCCGTGAGGGTGGCGCGACGCGCTTCTGCATGGGAGCGGCGTGGCGTTCGCCGAAGGATCGCGACCTCGGCGTGCTGGTGGCGATGATCCGCGGCGTGAAGGCGCTCGGGATGGAAACCTGCATGACGCTCGGCATGCTCGACGCCGGGCAGGCCGACGCGCTCGCCGAGGCCGGACTCGACTACTACAACCACAACCTCGATACCTCGCCCGAGTACTACGGCGAGATCGTCTCGACGCGTACCTTCCAGCAGCGGCTCGATACGCTGGCGCATGTGCGTGCGGCGGGCATGAAGGTATGTGCCGGCGGCATCGTCGGCATGGGTGAGGGGCGCGAGGATCGCGCCGGTCTGCTGCTCGCGCTGGCCAATCTGCCCGAGCATCCGCAGAGTGTGCCGGTGAACCTGCTGGTGCGCGTGGCGGGCACTCCGCTCGCGGAGCAGCCGGACCTCGATCCATTCGAGTTCGTGCGCACCATCGCCGTGGCGCGCATCCTGATGCCGGCGTCGCACGTGCGGCTGTCGGCCGGTCGTGAGGGCATGAGCGATGAGTTGCAGGCGCTGGCCTTCTTTGCCGGTGCAAACTCGATTTTCCGTGGTGAGCGACTGCTCACTACCGCCAATGCGCCCTGCCGGCGCGATGCGGCACTGTTCGAGCGGCTGGGACTGCGCGCCGAGGTCCACGTGCCCGCCCCAGCTGCCGTCGGGGCCGCGGTGCCTGTTCCGGCGTCGGAGCTGTTCTACGACGCGGCGAGCGCCTGAGCCGGCTGCGCTGCGGTGGCGCGCGCGTACGCGGATCTTGCCGAACGGCTGGCTGCACGCGAGGCAGCGGGGCTCTACCGTCGCCGGCGGGTGGTCGATGCCGCTACCGCGCCGCTGGTGCGCGTCGACGGTCGCGAACTGCTGGCGTTCTGCAGCAACGACTACCTCGGCCTGGCGAACGATCCGCGCGTCATCGCCGCGTTCTGCGAAGGCGCACGCCGCTACGGTGTCGGCAGTGGCGCCTCGCATCTGGTCTGCGGCCACACCCCGGCGCACCATGCGCTTGAAGAGGAACTGGCGCGCTTTACCGGTCGTGAACGTGCCCTGCTGTTCGGCAGCGGCTACGCGGCCAACCTCGGCGTGGCTGCCGCACTGCTCGCGCGTGGCGACGTGGCGCTGCAGGACCGGCTCAATCATGCATCCTTGCTCGACGGCGCGCTGCTCGGCGGTGCGCGTCTGCAACGCTTCCGGCACAACGATGTCGAGGACCTCGAGCGGCGGCTGGCGCGTGTGCAGGGCGAGCGCCGTGTGCTGGTCGCCGTCGACGGCGTGTTCAGCATGGACGGGGACGAGGCGCCGCTGGCACCGCTTGCCGCGGCGTGCGCACGTCATGGAGCGTTGTTCTATGTGGATGACGCGCACGGTTTCGGCGTGCTTGGCGAGCGTGGCGCCGGTTCGCTGGAAAGGCACGGCGTGGGCGCCGCCGAAGTGCCGCTGCTGATGGCCACTCTCGGCAAGGCGCTCGGTGTGGCGG
>DAOLKH010000211.1:0-4217 GCA_035331685.1 Pseudomonadales bacterium | reverse complement strand
CTCGCGCACACGTGGCAGAACCTGCCCGGCAAACCATTTCACGGCATCCACATTCGGCCAGTAATCCATGGCACCGGTGAACACCAGCGCCGTGGTGCCTTGTGGATAGGGATTCGCCAGCGCCGGGTCGGGACGGAAGTAGTCGGTGTCCACGCCGTTGTTGTAATGGCCGATGTTGCGTGCCAGCTCGGGCGCCAGTTGCCGGAACAACTCGGCTTCCGCCGAGGAAACGAACAGGCAGGCGTCGAAGGACTCGGCGAGGTGGCGCTCATAGCGGAACAGATAGTCCGCCTCACGACGGTAGACCCAGCTCATCGGCCAGCGCTTGTCCTGTGCGTACTGGCGCCACTTGTCGGAATCCACGTCCACGAAGTCGATCACCCGGCGCTGGAAGCCGAGGCGCTGATCCGTCGCGTACTGCGCCATCGCCGACGAATACACCAGTACACGGCGTATCTGCTGGTCGGCAACCGTAGTCTCCACCCACCGCCGCAGCCTGCGGCTGCGATAGTACGGCAGCGACAGCGCGCGGCCGGTCACGAACGCCGACAGACTGTTCAGCTTCGCCAGGTGTGGCGTGAGGCCGATGAAGCGGCAACCGGCACAGATTTCCTCGATCGCCCCGGTATGCGCCCAGTCGGCAGGATCGTCGATGAAAGTGCCCAGGTACACGCGGTAGTGCTCGCACAGGTAGCGCAGCAGATTCCACGCGCGGATCTTGTCACCCTTGTTCGGCGGAAACGGAATCCGGTGGCAGAGGAACAACAGCGGCGGCTTTATCAACATGTTCAGCCCAGACTGCGGGCAAGCCACGGTCCGATCGTGTTCGCTACCGGCAGCGGCAACTTCTCCCAGGCCCTGATCAGCATCTGGTATTTCGGATTTGTAGGGTTCACGTTCGGCACTTCACGCGCCTTCACCAGAAAGTACTCGTAGTGCAGCGGCTCGGGGCTGAAGCCGAAGTTCTTCTTGAAGCTGTACGGTCCGGTACCTTCCTTGCTGCGCCCGAAATCGAACAGCCGACAGCCTCGTTCTGCCGAACGGCGCATCAATTCCCAGTACATGAAGTGGTTGCAGCCGCGAATCTCGCGCGCAGCACCGATGCTGCCGCCGTAATACGGCAACACCTGGTCACGGAAATGGAAGTTCAGCACCCCGGCCACATCGCGCCCCTTCTGCGTGATCATCAGCACATCGCAGTCGGCACCGAATTCCTCGCGCAGGATGCGCAGGTACTTCTTCGCGAACACCGGCGTACCGAGGTTGCGCACACTCTCCGAATAGACGCGATAGATACGCTCGACGCCGTCGTCGAGTTCACCGCCCAGACCTTCGTCGATACCCTTGCGCACCATCGCGCGCTGACGGCCCGGAATCGCCTTCAGGTTCACTTCCGGATCAGGGTCGATCGGCTTGCGGAAGGTGACGTACAGGCCCTTGCCCGGCCACCCCGAGTCGCTCGGCCGCAGGTTGCGCAGCTCGAGCGCATCGACCTGCAGCCGCGTCGCGAGTTCGCTCGCGGCCTGACGCAGTGCCGCTTCCGCCTGCGGTGTGCTGGCGACAATCCCACCGTAGACGCAGAACGGCAGCGACGCGAGGCTGTTGCCGAACAGCAGACTTTTCACCTGCGCCAGCGGCAGAACGCCTTCGATCACGCCATTGTGCTCGGCGAACAGGAAATGCGCACGGTGGCCAAAGGCGCGCTCGAGCACGGCCTTCCAGCCCGCCCGATGAAAGAAGGTCGCCGCCGGTGCATCGGCGACGAAGGCGTCCCAGCGCGGGGCATCGCTCGCACCGAGTTCGCGAATCGTGAGCTGCGTGGCCATGTTCATGGCTTCAGCGCACCTGGGAACACTTCGTCGACCCGGCCCCAGCGAAAATCCTGCAGCAGTCGCTCGAGGCGATCGTACATGCGCCCCAGGTTCAGATAGTGACGAAAACGTGCGCGTGCGTTTGCCGCTGCAACGCGTGGCTGCCCGGGATCCACTTCCCACGGATGGAAATAGAAGATGCAGGGCTGATGCTCGTCTGCGTTCACGCTTTTCATCGCCCAGCGCGAGAACGCATAGGGGAACAGCCGGAACCAGCCACCGCCGCCGCAGTTGAGGTTGCGACCGGCAAGGGTGATCGTGGTGATCGGTATTTCGAGCAGGCGATCTTCGGCACTGCGGTACGCAAAGCGCGGCGCGTCTGGAATACCGTAGAGGTCATGGCGCACCGGCACGATGCTCGAACTGTAGCTGTAGCCGGCGTCGGCCAGCACCTCGTGCGCCCACAGATTATCGGTGGAAATCGAATAGCTGGCGGCGCGATAGCCGTTGACCGCGCTGCCCGACAGATCCTCGAGCAGCGCCTTGGTACGCACGATATCGTCCTGAAACTGCGAACGGTTCTGCGTATTGGCGCGGATATGTTCCCAGCCATGGCTTGCAAGTTCATGTCCGGCAGCGACGATGCGCGCAATCATCTGCGGATAGCGTTCAGCGACCCAGCCCAGCGTAAAGAACGTGGCCTTGACCCCGTTTTCTGCAAACAGATCCAGGATGCGATCGACGTTGACTTCGACTCGGCACGGCAGGTGCTGCCAGTCGGATCGTGGAACGCAGTGTTCGAACGCAGAAACCTGAAAGTAGTCTTCCACGTCGACCGTCATCGCGTTGACGATGGAGCCAGCTGTGGTCCCTGCACGAAGACTCATGTCACCGCGAGCCAGCGCGCAATGCCAGCGGCGATGCGTTCGGCTGCCCTGCCGTCCCAGTACTCCGGAATCCGGCCCGTCTTGCCCCCGTCACGCAGGATACTGGCCACGCATTCGCGGATGCGCTGCGCATCGCGGCCAACGACGGTATTGGTGCCCTGCTCGGCAGTGATCGGTCGCTCGGTACTCTCGCGCAGCGTCACGCAGGGAATACCGAGCGCGGTGGTCTCTTCCTGGATTCCGCCCGAGTCGGTGAGCACCAGGCGTGCCTGCTTCATCAGCCCGAGCATTTCGAGATAGCCCAGCGGCTCGGTGCAGACGAAGTCGGGACCATCCAGCAGATGCCCCAGCCCGGCAGCCTCGATGTTGCGCCGCGTACGCGGGTGGACGGGAAACACCAGCGGTGTTTCGCGCGCCATTTCGGCCAGCACTCCCAGCAGTCTTGCGAGCACCGCCGGCTCGTCGACGTTCGATGGTCGGTGCAGCGTCAGCACGCCGTAGCCCGCCATGAAACGCTGTGTCTTTTCCGCCGCGGCAAGCGCACCGATCGTCGTGACCGCAGGCACCGCTGTGTCGAGGTTGTAACGCAGCGTGTCGATCATCACGTTACCGGCAAAGTGGATTCGCTCGGGCGCAATGCCCTCGCGTCGCAGGTTTGCCTCGGCCGAACGCTCGGTGGTGAACAGCAGTTCCGAGATCTGATCGGTAAGAACCCGGTTGATTTCCTCGGGCATCGAGCGATCTCCGCTGCGCAGCCCGGCCTCGACGTGAATCACCGGAATGCCCTTCTTGACTGCCACCAGCGCACACGCGATGGTCGAATTCACATCGCCGACCACCAGCACGGCGCGCGGCTGCAACCGGTCGAGCACCGGCTCGAAGCCTTTCATGATGTCGGCAGTCTGGGTCGCGTGCGTGCCGGATCCGACACCCAGATCGATTTCCGGCTCCGGAATATGCAACTGCTCGAAAAAGGCGTGCTTCATCGCCGCATCGTAGTGTTGCCCGGTATGCACCAGAATTCCCTGCAGCCCGTGGCGCGGGTCAGCCAGCGCGCGCATGATCGGTGCGATCTTCATGAAGTTCGGACGAGCACCAACCACGCACAGGATGCGCGCCGTACTGGCAGAGATATCAGTCATTGCGTACTGCCGTCAGAGCGTGAACATGAAATTCACGTACACGCGATTTTCCGTGTAGTCGTCGAGTGGGCGATCGGAATCGCGCTCGGAGTGCGAGTAGTTCAGCGCCACGCTGCTGTGCACACCGAGTTGCCGGCTGAGGCCCACGTTGTAACGCAGCGTATCGGCCTGTGCTCCCCCATTGTCCTCGTCCCTGCCCCACAGTACGCCGGCATTCAGGCTCAGCGTACGCGAAAGCCTCCGGGTCGCCCGCACGCTGAAGTCATCGAAAATGGCCTGCTCGCCGGAGTCCTCGCGGATCTGCTTCGAGTGCCGCCCGCTCAATGTCAACGTGCTGCGCAGGCCAGTGAGTGTCAACGAACTCTGGAAGCGCTCGT
>DAOLKH010000210.1:0-4220 GCA_035331685.1 Pseudomonadales bacterium | reverse complement strand
AACACGGGACGTTCGCGCTCTTCGCGGAATACGCGGGTGTGTACGCGTCCGCTGCGGGCAGTGACACGCCAGTCGATGCTGCGCACATCGTCGCCGGCAGCGTAGGCGCGCAGTTCCTCGAATTCGATGCCGCGTCCGCGCCGGGAACCGGTGTGCATGCCGGCGGCTGCATTGCGTGCCGGTGGGGCGCGCAGCCTGATTCGTGCCGCCTCGGCGCGCAGCCAGATCAGTTCGTGCAGGTCGCAGAAGGCTCCCTGGGCGTGCGACGCCGGTGTCGCAATCTGTCTTCGCATGGTCGATCAGCCTACGGGGACCGCGTTCAACAGCTCGTCGATCACGCGGTCCGGCGTCGTTCCGCTTGCCTCCGCGTCGTAGTTCAGGATCAGGCGATGCCGGAACACGTCGCAGAGCACCGTCTGCACATCGTCGGGAGCAACAAAATCACGCCCTGCAAGCCATGCGTGGGCACGTGCAGCACGATCGAGGCCGATCGTTGCGCGTGGACTGACGCCGTAGTCAACCCAGCGTCGCAGCGGGCCGTCACCGCGCGTTGCCAGTGCGAGCTGCACGATGTACTCCTCCACCGCCGGTGCCATGTGCAGCTCGAGGACCGCTGCACGCGCCGCGAAGATATGCTGCTGGCTGAGTACGGGTGGTGCCGCGGCAGGGGCGTGTGCAGCTTCGCGACGCGCAAGGCGCAGAATCTCGCGTTCGGCCTGCGCATGCGGATAATCGACCCGCACATGCAGCAGGAAACGGTCGAGTTGCGCTTCGGGCAGCGGGTAGGTGCCTTCGTGCTCGATCGGGTTCTGCGTGGCCATGACCAGGAACAGAGCAGGCAGTGCGTGAGTCGTTCCACCCACGCTGACCTGACGCTCCGACATGGCTTCCAGCAGCGCCGACTGCACCTTGGCCGGTGCGCGGTTGATCTCGTCGGCAAGCACGAGGTTGTGGAATACCGGGCCGCGCTGGAAACGGAAACTTCCGTCCTCGGGGCGATAGATGTCGGTGCCGGTCACGTCGCCAGGCAGCAGGTCCGGTGTGAACTGGATGCGCTGGAAATCGCACTCGATACCGCGTGCGAGCTGGCGGATCGCACGGGTCTTGGCCAGACCCGGAGCGCCTTCGACCAGCAGATGGCCGTCGGCGAGCAGGGCAATCAGCAACCCGTCGACCAGTCGCTCCTGGCCGATGATTTCCAGTCTCAGCCAGTTGCGCAGTTGCGCGACCGGTTCGCTCTGCGTGCTCAAACCATATCTCCTTCTACCTGCGGCATGCCTTTGACGGCGTGCATTGTAGCCAGCCACAACGACGATCCAGTGTACGCCGGATGTTTCGGTTCGTTTCGACCGCTTGTGGCCGCGACGGTTCCGTACCGACACCATTACTGACGGGCTCCTGCTGACATTATTGACTGGCTCCTGCTGACATTGCTGACTGGCACCTGCACTGCGACGGTTCCGTACTATGCTTGCGCGAATCGGCTTCCGTGGCGGGATATGGCGCAGGGCAGGTGGCGAGATGAATGATTCGGCGGGCAGAGAGCGGTTTCTGGTGTCGATTGACGAACTGATCGACCGTAGTGCAACCGTGAACGGAGTCGCGTCGCTGAAGGCTTTTGCGGCGGAGGTGATCGGCAATATCGACTTCGAGGACATCCGCGACCGAAATCCACAGGATGTGTTCGCGGCCATCGACTACGCATGGCGCTATCTGCAGCACTACGATCACGCCGGCCCGAAGCTCGCGGTCTTCGATCCGCGCAGCGAAGAGCACGGCTGGACATCGCGCCATACGGCGGTGCTGGTACTCACCGAAGGCATTCCGTTCGTTTCGGAATCACTGCGGCTGGAGCTCAACCGGCGCAACATCGTGATCCACGTGCTGCTGAGTTCGGACCTCACCGTGGAGCGTGACACGAACCATCGGTTGCAGCGCATGCTGCCGGCGACCGTAACCGCTGACGGTGTGTGTCGTCGGCGCGAGGCGCTGGTGTATATGGAAATCTCGCGTGTCGGTGACCCGGTCGCGCGTGCGGAACTGGTGGGGGTGCTTGCTGGCGTGGTTGCCGAGGTCGCCTGCGTAGTCGGCGACTTTCCTGCGATGCGTGAATCGGCACTCGAACTCATCGAGCGTCTGCCCGGGTGTTCCACGGGCGTTGCCGAGGAGCAGTGGCAGGAGAACCGTGCGCTGCTGCAGTGGCTGCTGGCACACAATTTCACGTTTCTTGGCCATGAGGTGCTCGATGTGACGTGGGGCGAGGCGGGCCCACGCGTCGAGGTGCGAGCGGGTTCGGCGCTCGGGCTGCTGCGCACTCGCAGGACGCCGGGAGCGGACTTCCTTGCGCAGGATCTGGCAGGATCCGGACCGCAGGCGCTGCGCGAACGTTCGCAGGTGCTGTTCTTCAAGTCGACGCAGCGCTCGCGTGTGCACCGCTCGGCCCACCCCGACTATGTGACCATCAGTTGTCACGACGCCGCCGGCCGGGTCGTGGAGCAGCACAATTTCCTTGGACTGTTCGCGGCAGTGGTCTACACCATGGACCCCGAAGAGATTCCGATCGTGCGTCGCAAGGTGGCGAGGCTGATCGCATGGGCACGACCGGATGCCAGCAGCCACCGCGAACGGACCCTTCGCCGCGTACTCGGGCTGTTGCCGCGCGACGAGCTGTTCCAGTCGGATGAAGAACGATTGTTTCGCACGGCGATGCGCATTTTCCACATCCAGGAGCGGCGCAAGACCCGCCTGTTCGTTCGTTTCGATTCGCGCGAACGCTTCGCATCGTGCCTCGTCTACATGCCGCGTGATGTCTACTGCACGGAGATCCAGCAGAAAATCGAAGCGATGCTGATGCAGGCTCTCGGTGCCGAGGCCTCGGAGTGCACCACGTTCTTTTCCGAATCGGTGCTGGTTGGCACCTATTTCGTGATGCGTCTCGGCTCGCCGCGCCCGGCCGCAGCCGATGTCGACGAGCTCGAGTCGCGCGTCGTACGTCTGTGCGAACGGTGGCAGGACCAACTGCAGCAATCGCTGCTCGCAGAGTTCGACGAAGAAGAAGGCATGCGCCTTGTGCGCCTCTGGGGGGAGGCCTTCCCTGGTGCCTATCGTGATGACAATGATGCCACCACGGCAGTGGCGGACATCCGCGAGTTCGAGCGCTGCGCAGGTGGCGCGATGCCAGGGGTGCGCCTCTATCGGTCCGGCCAGGACGAGGAATCGATGCTTTGCTTCCGGCTTTACTGCCCGGATCGTGGCGCAACACTGTCGGACGTGATTCCGATGCTTGAGAACCTCGGTATGCGGGTGCACGGTGAGCGGCCGTACCGACTCGTGCGCGCCGATGGACGGGAGTTCTGGCTGCACGATTTCACGCTGAGCAACGCGCTTGCCGCCGGGGTCGACGTTGCTGCGGTGGCACCGGCGGTACAGGCCTGTTTCGTCGCGGTACACGCCGGGCGTGCCGAGAACGACCCGTTCAATCGTCTGGTGCTCGGTACCGGGTTCGAGTGGCGCGAAATCGCGATTCTGCGTGCGTACGCACACTACATGAAGCAGGTGCGCTACAACTTCACGCCGCAGTTCGTTGCCGAGGCACTGGGCCGGCATCTGCCGCTTGCGCGTGCGTTGATCGAACTGTTTCGCACGCGTTTCGATCCGGCTGGTGACGACTCGCTGCGTGGTCGGCTCGAGGAGGAAGTCGCGACACGTATCCAGGGCGCGCTCGAGGCAGTCGAGCAGCTCAACGATGACCAGGTGTTGCGCGCGTATCTTGCACTGATCCGCGCCACGCTGCGCACCAACTGGTTCCGTCGTGCCGTCGATGGTGCCGCGCGGGAGCATTTCTCGTTCAAGTTCGACTGTGCCCGCGTACCGAGGTTGCCGCGACCGGTGCCGATGTACGAGATCTGGGTCTATTCACCGCGCGTCGAGGGCGTGCATCTGCGCTTCGGGCGCGTGGCGCGCGGCGGGTTGCGCTGGTCGGACCGGCTGGAGGATTTCCGTACCGAGGTGCTGGGCTTGGTGAAGGCGCAGCAGGTGAAGAACGCGGTGATCGTTCCGGTAGGAGCCAAGGGTGGTTTCGTGCCGAAGCAACTGCGCGCCGAAGCGGGGCGCGACGCCGTACAGACCGAAGGTGTGGGCTGCTACGAAATTTTCATCAGCGGGCTGCTCGATCTCACCGACAACGTGATAGATGGCGCGACGGTGGCGCCACCGGAGGT
>DAOLKH010000209.1:0-4230 GCA_035331685.1 Pseudomonadales bacterium | reverse complement strand
CGCTGGTGCCTGCCGCGCGCAGCCTGGATTCACCGTTCCACGAGTTCATGGCCGACGAAATCGGCATGACGACCCGTGTCTACGAAAAGGCGGCACTGGAGCTCACGCCGACCGCGCGCGCGCGCCTGGAGCGCTACATTGCCGAGCATCCGCGTGGCAAGGAAGGCAAGATCGTATATCACTTCGCACGCGATTTCGGCATCGAACCGGCCGCGCTGCGCGAGCGCTTCGCGTTCTATTTCGAGCGCTTTCCGGTGCGCGCCGAGGTGCGTTGACCCCCGTTTCGCGCCACTGCGGGCAATGGGGGCTCAGGCTCCGCCGGACAGCCAAGGTACCCCGTTGATGTGGCTGCCACCGTCGACGAACAGGGTGTTGCCGGTCAGGTAGCGACAGTCGTCGCTGGCGAGAAACAGTGCGACGCTGCCGATGTCGGCTTCCGGATCTCCCATGCGGCCCATCGGGTTCAGCTTCAGGAGATCGGCTGCATTGTCAGGCTGCGCTTTTGCAAAGGCCTGGTATGCCTCGGTCGCTGCGGCCGGACAGATCACGTTGCAGCAGATCTGGTGATGCGCCCACTCGCGTGCGGCAGTGCGCGTCAGTGCACGCAGCGCTTCCTTCGATGCGTTGTAGTCCACCGTGTACGGATGCGCGTTGACCCCATTCAGCGAGGCGATGTTGATGATGCGGCCCCAGTTGCGTTCGCGCATCAGTGGGAACACCGCCTGCATCGCCCACAGCGCCGCCATGTAGCCGACACGGAACGCGTGGTCGAAGTCGGCGTCGATCTTGGCGTCGACAGGTGCATAGGCCGCGCTGCCACGACGACGTGACCATGCGTTGTTGACCAGGATGTCGGCGCTGCCGAATGCTTCGATCGTGGCGTGCACCATCCGCTCGACCTGTACCTTGTCGCACACATCCACCTGCAGCGCGAGTGCGCGCGTGCCGAAGTCGTGTTCGATTTCGGCGGCTGTTGCCTGTCCCGACTTTGGGTTGAATTCGGCGATCGTGACCGCCGCTCCCTCGGCTGCCAGGCGGCGCGCGATGCCCTTGCCGATGCCGCTGCCTGCACCAGTGACAATTGCCACCCGGTTGCTGAGTCTGCCCATGAGTTTCCCTCTGCCTGGTGGCCCATGAGATCAGTAGCCGGTGATGTGCTTCGCAGCCAGGTAGCCGAAGGTCATCGCAGGGCCAAGTGTCGATCCCGGTCCTGGATAGGTCGGCAGCACCGCAGCAGAACAGTTGCCGATCGCGTACAGGCCATCGATCGCCGATCCGTCTGCACGCAGTACCTGTGCATGAGCGTTGGTCGCCAGCCCGCCGCAGGTGCCGAAATCGCCCGGATCGATCTTCATCGCGTAATACGGCGGTTCATTGATGGGCGCCAGACACGGGTTCGGGCTCACGCGCGCATCGCCGTAGTAGCGGTCGTAGTCGGAGTCGCCGCGGCCGAAGTCGAGATCCTTGCCGTTACGGGCGAATTCGTTCATGCGCCGGATCGTTTCTTCCAGGCCTGCCGGGTCGATGTCGGCCTGGCGAGCCAGCTCGGCAACGGTATCGGCCTTGTAGACGTAGCCCTCGTCGAACCAGCGCTTCGGCAGCGCCCAGTCGGGGCGCATCTGGCTGGTGTACAGCGGCCCGACGATGTAGGTGCGCCGGAAACGTGCATCGAAGATGTGGTAGCTTGGTACGCACGGATTTTCTTCCGAGTGCACCGCGTAGAGCTGACGCTGGTAGTTCAGGTAGTTCTGCGATTCGTTCGTGAAGCGCTTGCCGGCCTGGTTGACCACGCACGATCCCGGGTAGGACTTTTCCATGATGCTCATGCGCGGCGCGGGTTCGCCCGGTACCGTGTTCGTCGAGCAGAACCAGGCGCAGTCCATCAGACGAAGCTGCGCGCCGTGCTTTTCGCCGATGCGGATCGCGTCGCCGGTGTTCGATTGTGAGCCGCCGCTCCAGTGTTCATCGGTGGGTTTCGGCAGATACTGCTCGCGCATCTGCTGGTTGTGTTCGAATCCGCCGGCGGCAAGGATTACCCCCTTGCGTGCATGGACCCGCAACAACTTGCCGTCGCGCTCGACCGATACGCCGACGATGCGCCCGGCACCGTCTTCGATGAGATCCACCAGGCGCGTGTTCAGCCACAGCGGCATGGCGCGATCCATCATCGACAGGCGCAGTCGTGCAACACCGGCGCAGCCGCAGGCGATGCGCCGCGAACGACCCCATTTCAGCATCCACGGCAGGTCGATCACCGATTTCAGTATCAGCATCATGGCGCGCTTCCACCACCCAGGCAGCTGTGCGGTGAAGTCGTGCGCCTCGGTCTGCGTGATCGCGAACCTACCGAACATCCACATCATGTGATGGGTGTCGAGCAGATGTTCCGCTTCGTCGCCGAGGTCCGATTTCATCAACGGTTCCGGCTCCAGCGAGCGGTTGCCGGTACGCGCGCCGGGCAGCGTCGTGTAGTAATCGGGGTACTGCGGCAGGTTGATGTAGCGCATGCGCGTGCGCTCGTGCATGAAGTCGATCATGCGCGGGCCGTTTTCCACGTAGGTGCGCAGCATCGAGCGCGGTGTCAATTCCTCAGGAACGGTCGCGTCGAGATAGGCCAGCGCATCCTCGACCGAGTCGTCGGCACCGGCTTCCTGTGCATAGCGGTTGCAGGGAATCCACAACCCGCCACCAGAGATCGAACTGCCGCCGCCGTACTTGTCGCTCTTCTCGATCAGGAGCACGTCGCCCGCACCCATGTCGTTCGCGCACAGTGCCGCGGTCATCCCGCCATTGCCCGAACCGACGACCAGTACGTCGACCTCGTGATCCCAGTTACCGCCTGCCGCCATGAGGATATCGCTCCTGTGTCCGTTGGATTCGGGGGCGCATTGTACGTGAATCGGAGGCGATCGAAACGCTGGCCGATGAACAGGCTAGCCGATGAGCTCGATTGCCACCGCCGTCGCCTCGCCACCACCGATGCAGAGGCTGGCCACCCCGCGCCGCTTGCCGTAGCGAGCCAGTGCATGCATCAGGCTGACGATGATGCGGCTGCCGCTCGAGCCGATCGGGTGTCCCATGGCGCATGCTCCGCCGTGCACGTTGACCCTGTCTTCGTCGAGTCCGAGTTCGCGCATCGCGAGCATCGTGACCATTGCGTATGCTTCGTTGATCTCGAACAGATCCACCTCGCCCACGCTCCAGCCCGTCCTCGCCAACAATTTTGTGATCGCCTGGGTGGGTGCCGTGGAGAACAGGGCCGGTTCGTGCGAGTGACGGGCGTGAGCGACGATGCGTGCCAAAGGGCGTATGCCGCGTTGTGCTGCTTGAGTGGCAGTGGTCAGTACCAAAGCGGATGCCCCATCGGAAATGGAGCTTGAACTTGCCGCAGTGATCGTGCCGCCGTACACGAACGCGCCACGTAGCTGTGGGATCTTTTCAGGGTTTGCTATTAACGGCTGTTCGTCAGTATCGACGATCGTCTCTCCCTTGCGATTCTTGACCGTTACCGGGCAGATCTCGGATGTAAACGCGCCAGACTCGATGGCGCTGCGTGCACGGTGCAGGGAGCGGATTGCGAAGGCGTCCATCTCTTCGCGCGTGAGACCACGGTCGTCTGCAGTTTTTTGCGCAAACGCTCCCATGGTCTGCCCCGTGTATGCGTCTTCAAGACCGTCATGAAGCATATGATCCTTCGCTTCGGTATGCCCAAAACGGAAACCCTGACGCGAGCCGAGCAGCATGTGCGGAGCGTTGCTCATGCTTTCCATGCCGCCTGCGACCATCACGCTGCAGGTGCCGGCGAGCAACTGGTCGTGTGCGAAGATCACGGCCTGCATACCTGAACCGCACAACTTGTTGATCGTCGTGCAGCCGACACTTGTCGGGATGCCTGCGCCAAGGGCCGCCTGTCTGGCCGGACCTTGTCGTAACCCAGCCGCCAGCACACAGCCCATGATCACTTCGTCGATGTCGACGGCAGCGAATCCACTGCGTGTGACCGCTGCCCTGATTGCTTCAGCCCCGAGCTGCACTGCGCTCATGCCTGTGAGCGCGCCGTTCATGCTACCCATCGCGGTACGTGCGCCACCTGCGATGACTATTGCGTTGCCTGTCACGGGTTCAGCTCTCCTCTGAATGGCCTTTGATGATTGCCACGGTTCAGGTTGTGCGGCATTAGGGAAAAACTGATTTATTCGACGCCCGAGCCGTCCGCTCGGGCGCCGGATC
>DAOLKH010000208.1:0-4256 GCA_035331685.1 Pseudomonadales bacterium | reverse complement strand
CTGCACATGTTCCGCGGCCTGCTCTACGGCTCGTACCGCAAGCCGCGCGAGCTGGTGTGGATCTTCGGCATGGCGATCTACCTCGCGCTGATGGCGGAAGGCTTCCTCGGTTACGTGCTGCCCTGGGGCCAGATGTCGTACTGGGGCGCGCAGGTGATCATCTCGCTGTTCGGCGCGATTCCGTACTTCGGTGAGGACATCGTGCAGTGGATCCGTGGTGACTACCTGATCTCCGGTATCACACTGAACCGTTTCTTTGCGCTGCATGTGGTCGCGGTGCCGATCATCCTGCTTGCACTGGTGTTGCTGCATATCCTGGCGCTGCACGAAGTCGGTTCGAACAACCCCGACGGGGTCGAGATCAAGAAGAACAAGGACGCCAACGGTGTGCCACTCGACGGTGTGGCGTTCCATCCGTATTACACCGTGCACGATCTGGTCGGGATCTCGGTGTTCCTGTTCGTGTTCTGCACCGTGTTGTTCTTCTTCCCCGAGATGGGCGGCTACTTCCTCGAACACGCAAACTTTGAACAGGCGGATTCACTGAAGACTCCTGCACACATTGCGCCCGTGTGGTACTACACGCCGTTCTATTCGATGCTGCGGGCCGTGCCGGACAAGTTCGGTGGTTTCGTGGTGATGGCGGCAGCAATCGCGATCATGTTCGTGCTGCCGTGGCTCGATCGCAGCCCCGTGAAGTCGATTCGCTACAAGGGTGTGCTGAGCCGCACGGCAATCGTGATCTTCGCGGCATCGTTCATCATCCTCGGCGTTCTTGGCGTGAAGCCGCCGACCCCTGCGCGCACCGGGCTGGCGCAGGTGTGCACCGTTCTCTATTTCGCCTTCTTCCTGCTCATGCCGTTCTATACACGCATGGAGAAGACCAGGCCGGAACCCGCACGCGTCACGATGGACGGTGGCATCGGGCCGGTGAAGTTCGTCGGGGTGCTGGTGCTGGTCGGCCTGCTTGCATTCCTGCCGCTGAAGGCGGTTGGAGCCGAGGCGGCATTCGACTGCGGGACGATTCCCTGTGATTCGTTCGAGGTCAAGCTCGATGACAAGGCGTCGCTGCAGCGCGGCGCCAAGTACTACATGAACTACTGCATGGGTTGCCACTCGCTGAAGCACGCGCGTTATGAGCGTACTGCGCTCGATCTGGGCATACCGGTCGAGCTCGCCGAGCAGTACCTGATCTTCGACAACACGAAGATCGGCGAACTGATGCAGAACGCGATGCCGGTGCCGCTGGCGAAGAAATGGTTCGGTGCGCCGCCGCCCGATCTCACCCTGATCTCTCGCGCGCGTACGCCGGAATACGTGTACACGTACCTGCGCAATTTCTACCGTGACGATTCGCCGGGGCGTCCGTGGGGTGTGAACAACCGCGTGTTCGCCGATGTCGCGATGCCGCACGCGATGGCCGAGCTGCAAGGGGTGCCGGAATGCGTGGCAGCAGGCGAGCACAAATGCGCCACGCTCGCGGTGGGACAGGCCGGCAGCATGACCAGTGCGGAGTTCGACGCAGTGGCGGCTGATCTGACCAATTTCCTCGCCTACGTTGCCGAGCCGATGGCACCCGAACGCAAGCGACTCGGTGTCTATGCGCTGCTGTTCGTGGTGGTCTTCGGTATCTTCGCGTACCTGCTGAATCGCGAGTACTGGAAAGACGTGCATTGATGAAGATGTGCGGGTCGCCCGGCCGGCGGCCCGCACCAGGTCGGTGGATGTGCATGCAGATCTGCGTTGTTCGATTGCCGTGCAGCTGACGACGCAGCCGGCAGTGATGGTGACGAGTTCGGCCAGGAACTCGTTGCCCGCGTTTCAGGTTCCAAGATGAAATCGAGCCGCCCCTACCTGGTACGCGCGCTGCATGAGTGGATCATCGACAACGGCTGTACGCCGTATCTGCTGGTCGATGCGATGGCCAGAGGCGTCGATGTGCCGCAGCAGTACGTGAAGAACGGGCAGATCGTATTGAACATTTCACCGACGGCCGTCGGTGGCGTCACGATGGGCAATGAGGAAATCCGTTTCCGCGGCCGATTCGGCGGGGTTGCGATCGACATCCTTGTTCCCGTCGCCGCAGTGCTCGGAATCTATGCGCGGGAGAATGGGCAGGGAATGGTGTTCGATCCGGAGCCGCCGGATGCGCCTGAGCCACCAGAGCCGCCTGGAATCGACGACCCGACACGCGCAGGGAAACCTTCGCTGCGTGTGGTGAAATAGCGCTCAACCGGATCCGAACAGACGGATTTCGAGCAGTTCTGCCAGCGCATGCAGCAGCAGCTGCTGACACTCCAGCGCGCGCAAGGAATCCTGTAGCGGTACCTGCAATTCGACGTCCTCGCGCGCGAGGACGATCGGTGATTGCTCGCCATCGTCTGCCGAGAGCACGAGAACGCGCATTTCGCGCGAGTGCGCGGCGCTGATCGCGGTTCCCAGCACGGAAGCATTCCTGGAGCCCTGGACGAGTACCAGCACGTCGCCGGGTTGACCCAGCGCGCGCACCTGGCGCGAGAAGACGTTCGCAACCCCGTAAGATTCGGCAATCGCACCGCTCACTGTTTGGTCGGCACCGATCAGGATCGCGGGCAACGCGGGTCGATCCATGCGGGTGCGATTCAGCAGTACGGCGACGAAACCCTGTGCCAGGGCGGAGCTGATGCCGACCCCGCAGACGAGGATGCGATGACCGGACAACAGGCTGTCGGCGAGCAGGTCGACGGCACGCGATACCTCCACGTAGAGCACGTCGAGAGTGCGATAGACCGCATCCACGTGGGCTGCGAGCAGCGCCTGCAGAGGGTCGTCAATCTGGTCCATGTGCAAACTCCCCAGGCTCAGTCGAAGATACCGCGGATCCAGGTAGTGCGCGGTGTGGCGACGCCAGGCGCTCCGTCGACGGCGAACAGGTCGAATCGCAGCGGCTGGTGTTGCAGTGATGGATGCCAGGCGATGAACAGCGCGGCACTTGCCTGCAGCCGGCGTCGCTTCGCCACGCTGATGGTTTCGACAGCGCTGCCAAAACGTGCGCTGGAGCGTGCGCGCACCTCGACGAACACGAGTGTGTCGCCATCGCGCATCACGAGGTCGATCTCGCCTAGACGGCAACGGAAATTGCGCGTGACGAGTCGCAATCCCTGCGCGCTCAGTTGTTGCAACGCATGATCCTCTGCCGCCCGACCTATGGCCGCGGAGTCGGTTGCATGCCGGCTTCGGTGCTCCATGGCGTCTCTCCCTCCGTGGACAGGCTGTCGATGCGAGACGGTGCCACCAGTGACGCGCGGGCGTCCTCGCCAACGGCAATGCCGTCGGTGAATACATACCACGAGAGCCGGCGATGCAGGCGCCGGTTTCCATCGAGCAGCAACTCGCCGGTTGCCCCGGACAGCCCCAGCGCGTTCATCCATTCCAGCAGCCCCGTGCGTGATTGCAGTCTGCAGGCGTCGGCGCCGAGGGCAGCCAGGCGCTGCATTCCGCCCGGTGGCGCGCCATCGCCGAGTGCATCGCGCAGCGGCCGTTCGGCAGTGGAAAACCACGGTGCGTCGAGGAGGCGCACTGTCTCGAGGTCGCGGTCGTCGCGCCGGTCGGCTTGGGCCGCGTTGCTCTGGCTGGCCGCCCACAGCGGCAGGTCGCCGGCATAGAGGAAGGAAACCAGGGGGCGCAGCGAACGCGCGGCGACCGGGTTGGCGAACATCACGAGCAGGTCCAGATCCTGACGTCGTCGGGCTTCGCTGATCAGTTCGCGTCCGAGCAGCCTCGTCAGTGCCGCAGCGCGTTGCCTGCTGCCCTCGATCAGCAGCATGCGCTCGAAGTCGCGCCGGAACGCATTGAGATCGGTCAGTGTCAGCGTATCGGCGACGTCGTTTGCCGCGATCGCGTGCCAGCGTTCGCGAAACCGCTCCAACTGACGTTGCGAGAGCAGGGAATCGTCGCTCAGTACCACCACGCGATGAAAGCCGCGCTCCTGCGCAGATCGTGCGAGCTGGTCGGCTTCGTCGATGGCATCGAGACCGAAGCTGTACAGGTGTCCGTCCAGCAGTGGGGGTGCATCCGAAAAGTTCAATGCCAGCGTGGGTACGCTGACCGGCAGTGCCGGCCCGAAGGCCGTCAGGTCTTCCTTCAGCAGGGGGCCGATCACGAAATCGGCGCCGTCGGCGATCGCGCCGGCGTAGGCGGCAGCAAAGCCACCGATCGTCGCGGCGGACTGCTGCAGGTGTTCCGCGAGATAGCCGTGCAGTACCGACAGCCCGCCC
>DAOLKH010000207.1:0-4274 GCA_035331685.1 Pseudomonadales bacterium | reverse complement strand
GCGACCGGCGTGGTCGTGACGATGATCGTGCTGTCGCTGCTGAAACCTGCCGTCAGCATGGCGCCGGCCGATATGTCGATCGCGCCGGCCAGCGTCCCGCTCGACTGGTTCTACATGAACTTCTATCCGCTGCTCGACCGCACCGACCCGCTGTACGTGTGGGTGCTGCTGGCAGGCATCACCGGCGTGCTGGTCGCCCTGCCGTGGCTCTCGCCGTCGAAGCAGACCGCTGCCGCGGCTGCTGCGGTCAATCCCGACAACTGCAACGGATGCACGTGGTGTTTCCAGGATTGTCCGTACGAGGCGATCACGATGGTGGAACACTCGTACCGCAAAGGCATGCGCCAGGCGCAGGTCGACCCCGACCGCTGCACCGCGTGCGGCATCTGCACCGGCTCCTGCCCGTCGGCCACTCCCTTTCGCAACGTCGAGGAACTGGTTTCGGGCATCGAGATTCCGGGCTATCCGGTAGACCGCATGCTTGACGACGCGATGGCGAAGGTGGCGACGCTCGGCGGCAGCGCCCGCGTGATGGTCTTCGGCTGCGACCACGCGCTGCCGATCCAGCGCATCGAGCGTGAAGGTGTGGTCGCGCTGAGCCTGCCGTGCGTGGGCATGCTGCCGCCATCGTTCGTGGACTATGTGGCACGGCAGGACAACGTCGACGGCGTGATGGTCAGCGGCTGCTGCAGCGGAGACTGCTTCTACCGCAAGGGCAACACGTGGACCGAGGAACGCTTCGCCAGCCAGCGCATGCCGCATCTGCGCACGTCGGCCGGACACGACAAGGTCAAGGTATCCTGGGCCGGCATCTTCGAAGGCGAGCGGCTCGAAACCGAGATCGCCGCATTCCGCGCCGGCCTGCATTGCAGCGAGGCAGCCCCGGCGGATGGGTCCGCAACCGAAACGGAGGCCGTCTGACATGAAGTCCCCGCAATCCATGCGCTGGATCGGACAGGCTGCAGCCTACGGCGCGTTCGCGCTGTTCATCGGCTATTTCTCCAACTCCCCTGCCTACCAGCACCTGCCTCCCGATCAGGCCGTGTTGAAGCTGAGCCTGCGTCATTCCGGCCAGGTGCTCGGCGAATGCAAGCAATTGTCACCCGAGGAACTCGCCCAACTGCCGCCAACGCGGCGTGCCCCGGTGAGTTGCCCGCGTGAACGCTCGCCGCTCGAACTCGAGCTGGTGGTGAACGGGAAAATGCGCTTCAGCGAACGGATCGAACCGCGCGGCCTGCATCACGACGGCATGGCCTCGACCTACCATCGGATCAACGTGCCTGCCGGTTCCGTCTCGCTGACCGTGCGCATGAAGGACCGCCTGGATCAGAAGGAATTCCCGTATGTCGCCGAGCGTCAGTTCGATCTGCGCCCCGGGCAGGTGCTGTTGATCGACTTCGATTCGCAGGAAAAACGTTTCTCGTTTCTCTGAGGCATGATCCAGTCGAGGCCCGTGGTTTCACTGCGGGCCGATACGCTGCAGGAACGTGAAGCTCGCCAGCGCAAGCACCAGGATGATGACGAAATAGACGATGTTGCGGTACGGCAACGGCGCACCATGCATGCGCTCCAGTGTCCTGAGCGCCCAATCGGCGGCGAAGTACAAGGCAATTCCGACGATGGTAAACAGTACGATTTCCAATTCAGACCCCTCCGCGCACGGCTTGCTCGCTCGATTGCAATACGTGCGCAAGGGTAATCGATGACGCCTGCGGCAGGAAGGCACACGCCCGGACTGCACGTGCACGTTCTGGCGATTCTGCTGGCAGCACTCGCGATCGCGCTCCTCAGTGCCGGCATCCGCCACGCGGAATCACGCCCGGGTTGCGATCACAACGGCTGCTACACGGACATTGCACAGGCACAGGCACAGGACAACGGCACCGTGGCGCCCGACGCCCGCCAGGCATCCACACCCATGACGTGGGCGAAGCGCGCCCATCGCGCGCTTGCCAGCACGCTGGTGGTACTGGTGCTGGCGCTGGTCTACCGCACACGCGCCAGCGGCAGGGAATGGCCAACGGTACGGATCGTCCCGCTGCTGATGCTCACTCTGCTGCTCGCGCTCGCGATCATCGGACCGATGAGCCATCTGAAGACCCGTCCGATCATCGCGACCCTCAACCTGGCCGGTGGCACCGCGCTGGCTGCACTCTCCTGGCAGTTGCTGCTTGTGGTCGGCGACGCCAGCCGCTGCAGCGTCGCGGCAGGCCTGCGTCGCATGCTGCGCTTTGCGATGTTGCTGCTCGTGCTGCAGATCGTTGCGGGCATCTGGGTCAGTGCGAATTTCGCCGGACTCGCGTGCAGCGGAATCCCTGGCTGCAACGCGCTGCCGCAGGCCGCGGACGCCACGGCATGGGCTGCGCTGGCCCCACTCCGGGAACTGCAACCCGATGCGCTGGGCCGAGTACCAATCGATGCGGCCGCATACACGATCCACATGCTGCACCGGATCGGCGCACTGCTGGCCGCACTTGCACTCGCCATCGTCTGTCTGCGCGCGGCGCGCACGCATGTTCCCGCAAGACTCTGGACGCCGATCGCGCTGCTGCTGGCGCTGCAATGCGCTCTCGGCCTCGCCACGATCACGAGCGCGCTTGCCATGCCGGTGACGCTGGCACACGGTTTCGTCGCGACGCTGCTGTTGCTGGCAGCGATGCGCCTCTATCACGCCGCACAGCCGCCAGCCACGGAATCCACCCGATGAATCGCGCAGCGGTCTTTCTCGCGGCCGTCATGACGCTGATCGGAACGTTCTACGCGGCACGCTACTTCGACGAACTGGTCACGCACGAAAACACCCTGCCGGTCATCGAGACGCTGGGCGGCGATTTCGCGTTGCCCGCAACCAGCGGCGGCACGGTGTCGCTGCAGCAGTTCCGCGGTCGTGTCGTGCTGCTGAATTTCGGTTTCACCAGTTGCCCGGACGTCTGTCCCACCGTGCTCGCACGGATGCGTCGCCTGCTGCTCGGCCTCGGAGACGCGATCAGCGATGTGCAGCCGCTGTTCGTGACCATCGATCCGGCGCGCGATACGCTCGACGTGCTGAAACCGTATCTCGAGCATTTCCATCCCGCATTCATCGGCCTCGGCGGCAGCGAGCAACAGATCCGCGCTGCTGCCGATCTGTTCAAGGTCTACTACGCGCGCGACGACGCCACCGGCGCCAGCTATGGATTCACGCACAGCGACCGAATTTACCTGATCGATCGCCAGGGGCGCGTGCGTGCGACTTTCGCCAATTCCACCACCGACGACGAGATGCTCGCCGCCGTACGCCTGCTGCTCGCCGAATGAAAACGGAGACGGTTTCCGCATGAACGCATCCAGCCGCACGCCCGCTCCCGTTCCAGTCGTTGCCGCCTGGATCTGGCTTGGCGTCTACGCACTGATTGCGGCCGGTGTGCTCGCCGTACTGCTCGGGCTGTCACGCACCCCGGTGCTGCACGACTTCATTCCCGGTACCCAATGGTTCCGCGTCGCACTGGTCGCGCACGTCGATCTGTCTGTGCTGGTGTGGTTCGTGGCGGGTGCCGGAGCGCTGTGGACGCTCTATCTGGGCCAGACACACCGCGCAGCGACGATCATTGCGCTGCTGCTCGCGGTTGCCGGTGCGGTACTGATCAGCACCGCACCATTCGTGGGTGCCGAGCAGGCGCTGATGGCGAATTACGTTCCGGTGCTGCAGCACCCGTGGTTCTACGCCGGACTGTTCGGAATCGGCGCGGCGCTCGCGGTGCAGGCATCGAGCTATCTGCTGGCCTTCGTTCGCGGCCCGCGCAACGATGATGCCACGATCCGCTTCGCGCTCGCACTTGCCGCCACGAGCGCGCTGCTCGCGCTGCTCGGCGTCGCTGTGAGCTGGCTGCGCATGCCCGCGGACGCCAGCGAGGTGCGTTACTTCGAGCTGCTGTTCTGGGGCGGCGGGCACGTGCTGCAGTTCATGCACACGATCCTGATGCTGGTTGCCGCGTGGCTGCTGTTGCGCGCGGCCGGCAGCGGGCTGCGCGGCAGCGAGACGATGCAGCGCGGCCTGTTTGCGCTGACCGCACTGCCGCTGCTCGGTGTGCCCCTGCTGCTCGCGCTGGCTCCGGCCTCGCCCGCCTATGTGATCGGTTACAGCGAGCTGATGCGCTGGGGCGGCATCGGCTGCATCCCGTTGCTGTTGCTCGTGGTGGCGAGCATGCAACGCACGCCGACCGCAGACATCACGACCCGGACGCTGCGCTCGGTGGTGGGCAGCTACAACAAGGGCGTGCTGAACAACGGCAGCC
>DAOLKH010000206.1:0-4297 GCA_035331685.1 Pseudomonadales bacterium | reverse complement strand
CGACAGCGAGGTGAAGCGGTGACTCCAGTCGGCCAGTTCGAGCAATGCTGCCGCTTCGTGCGTGGGCTGGCGCTCGATGGTGCGCAATGAGGGACACAGCGCCCGTGCGGTGCTGATCGAGATTCCTGCGCTGACTCCGCAGCTGCCTGCGCGTGCGTCGTGACACCGCACGTGCTGCCGTTCGACCACGGCCAGCGGGCGTTCGTCCGCGGGGAGATCGCGTGTGAAGATCTCGAGTGCCAGCAGTGGAAATTCGAGGTGCAGCCAGAGCATGCGCAGCTCATTGCAGCAGCGGCGCATCACGTGCGAGCACGAGCTGCTGCCCGGACCGTCCGCCGCGCTGTTTCAGGATGCCGAGTTCGAGATGTGCGCCGGCGGCACGCAGCGTGATCCGCAGTGCGGCCGGTGAGGGTTCGCGCGCCGCCCGTGGCGGCCGGAACACGAACGCTGCGATATCGCCCGCCTGCGCGGCAAGCTGCAGTCGGCGCAGGGTGGCGTAATTCGCGAGTCGCGCCTCGGGCAGCCATGCCAGCAGGCACGATGCCGCCCCGGAGCGCAGGATCTGCTCTGCGCACCACAATGCGTCGTTGCCGGATCCGGGCTGCACCAGCAGCGCAGCTTCCAGCCGGATGCCGTGCACGGACAGTGCCGGCGCATACGGCAGATGAGGTGGATCCAGAAAGAACAGTCGCCGTGTTCCGCTGCTGCAACGTGCCAGCAGTGGTGCGAGGAGCTGGATCTCGCCGATACCCCAGGCGCCGGCCAGCAGTTCGGTGAGTGCCGCACGCGGCCAGCCGCCGCGGTACAGCACCGCATCGAGAGAGGCGTGGCCGCTGGGCAGCACCGTTGCGCCCGTCGGTTCCGGATCGGGCGAGCGGGTGTGCGACGCCTGCCACACGTCGGGACGGGCGAGCAGTGCCTGGAGCAGAGGATTCATGGGAAACACTGTATAAAAATACAGCTACACGAGCAAGCCGAAGCCTTGGCAAACCCTGTGCTAGCATTTCCCGCGCACTTGCGTACCAGCCTTTGCAATACAGGATTCGCGCTGATGCTGCAGCAGTTGACGACGATGCTCGAAATGCAGGACCGCATGAACCGCAAGGTCCATCCGGACTGGATCACGCAGCGTTTTGCATGGTATCGCGCGCTGTGGATCGAGTGCGGCGAGCTCATCGAACACTACGGCTACAAGTGGTGGAAGCACCAGCAGCCAGCCTGGGAGCATGTGCGGCTCGAGATTGTCGATATCTGGCATTTCGGGATGAGCATGCGCTTCGACGGCAGCAACACGCCGGCCACGATCGCTGCTGCAATGCTCGAGGAACTGCGCGCCGAACCGCCTCGCTCGCTGGAGCTGCGCGAAGCGGTCGAGGCGCTCGCCGCCAGCGCCCTGGCCGAACGCCGTTTCGCGATTGCTCATTTCTGGTCGTTGCTGCAGGCCGCCGGAATGAACCTCGACGAACTCTTCGTCGCCTACGTCGGCAAGAACGTACTGAATTTCTTCCGCCAGGATCACGGCTACCAGCAGGGCACCTATCGCAAGTCCTGGCAGGGCCGCGAGGACAACGAACACCTTTACGAGCTGCTCGGTACGCTCGACGCCGGATGCCCGGACTACGAGGCGGCGCTTTACCGCGCGTTGGCGCAACGTTACGCCGAAACGCTCGCGGCAAACTCCTGAACCGACTGTTATGCACATTGCGACAGGCGAGTCAACACACGACGCCGAAAGGCCGCAAATGCGACATTCAGCTGAAAATGTACATTAGAAAAGACATGTAACACATTGATTATAAAGAATAAATCCTGATTTGACTACTATTTGACCAATCTGAGGCAAACCTAGCGGTCATGCGGCACGGCGCTCCATACTCAGAACTTGTGCCCAGACTTATCCACAGAATCTGTGGACAACCGGAGACCTGAAAACGGTGCAACAGAGCGACCAATACCTGTCCGGATCGGCGCTCGCACGTCGCCTCAACATACCCAGTCGGGAACTGTTCGCATTGCTGACCGAAAATGGCTGGATCGTGCGTCATGGCGAGCAGTGGCGGCTTACGCGCAAGGGGGAGTTCGAGGGCGGGAAGTATCTGAACAGCGAGCGTTTCGGTACCTACATCGGCTGGCCTGAACAGGTGCTGGAGCATCGTCTGTTTCGCGCCGGTGTCGAGCACGCGCTGCTGAGCGCCGCCGCCCTGGGCTTGCGCGTCGGATTGTCGGCGCGCCAGACCAATCTGTTGCTGCTCGAACTGGGCTGGATCCGCAAGGGCGTCAAGGGGTGGGAGCTCACGGCGCACGGCAAGCTGCTCGGCGGGGTGCAGGAGGAGTATCCGGATACCGGTGTGCCATACGTGCGCTGGCCGGCGACGCTGAGCGGCAATCCGGTGCTGACCGACAACCTGCGCATCATCCACGCCTACGAGCACCTCGGCGAGGTTACCGAGGGAGACCTGTTCGGTGATCCGGAACGCGAGATTCGCGTCGACGGCGGCAAGGGGCTGCGGGCGCTCGACGGTCATGTGCTGTACAGCAAGGCGGCGCTGATGATCTGTCACTGGTTGTATATGTCCGAGATCGTGCACGCCTGCGGGCGTCGTCTGCCGGTTGAAGGCGACTACCGCAGTGATTTCTACCTGCCGTCGCTGCACCTCTACATCGAATACTGGGGAGACGAGTCGGCGCCTGGACAACTCGGCGCGAAGCTGGACAAGAAGGTGGTCTACGAGCGTCACGGGCTGAAGTTGCTCGAGATCGACCACGAGGATCTCTCGCGCCTCGACGATGTGCTGCCGCGGCGTCTGCTGAAGCACGGACTCGCGGTCTACTGAACCGGCGAGATACGGCGCCCCAGACTCACGCCGCACTCGAGGTGCGGGGTGTACGGAAACTGGTCGAATACGGCGAAGCGTTCGATCCGGTGCGTGCCAGCCAGTGCGCACAGGTTCTGCTGCAAGGTGTGCGGATTGCACGAGACGTAGACGATCCGGTCGAAGCCCGCGACCAGCGCCAGCGTGCGCGCATCGAGCCCCGCGCGCGGCGGGTCGACCAGCACGGTGCGCGCCGCAAAATGATCCAGATCGAAACCCTGCAGGCGGCGGAATGGCCGCGTACGCGCCAGTGCGGCAGCAGTCTCCTCGCTGGAAAGTCGTGCGATGAAGGTGTTGTCGATGCCGTTTGCCGCAAGATTGTGCGTTGCCGCAGCGATCGCAACCTTGTTGATCTCGGTAGCGAGCACGTTCTCGAAGTGTTCCGCGACCGCAACCGTGAAGTTGCCGATGCCGCAATAGAGCTCGACCAGCCCGCCATCGCTTTGCGCGCACGCAGCCCGCGCCCACGCGAGCATCGACCGGTTGACCTCGGCGTTCGGTTGCGTGAAGCAACCCTCGGGTTGGCGCAACACGAGCTCGCGCCCGTCGAGCTGCAGGCGTTCGGTCACGAAATCGTCGCCGATCGTGATGCGCTGCCTGCGCGAACGCCCCACGATGCGCACGTCGAGGCACCTGGCCAGTACACCGGCTGCCGCCTCCCACGCCACGTCGAGCCGGCGGTGGTAGATCAGGGTCAGCAGCGCTTCTCCGGCCAGCGTATCGAGGAACTCGACCTGGAACAGTCCGGACTTCAGCTCCGGCGAATCCAGTACCGCGCGACGCAGTGACAGCATCAGCGCGTTGATGCGCTGCGATGCCGCCGGGAACGAGTCGACGCGCACCGGCTCGCGTGGTGTGGCGGGATCGAACATCGCGTAGAAGCCGTCAGCCCCGGCATGCCAGAAGCGGAATTCCGCACGCTGGCGGTAATGGTGGTGCGCGGAGCGGAAGACTTCGGGCTCCGGAGCGTCGAGTCCTGCAAACAGTTCGTGCAACGTCGCGATCTTGGCGTCGAGCTGCTGCGCATACGCAGCCTGCGTGTTCAAAGGCAATGCTCCGGTTTTGGCAACCCGGCGATGCGCGTCGCGATACGTGCCGGGCTGCCCGGAAACAGTTGCAACAGATACAGGCTGCTGCCCTTGTCGTGCCCGAGACGGCGGTGCACCAGGCCTACCAGTGCCCGCATCGCCGGTGTGTGTTCATGCGTCGTGTGGTATTCGCGCAGCAGGTACAGGATCTCCCAGTGTGCTGCCGTCAACGTCACGCCTTCCTCTGCGGCGAATTCCCGGGCGACGTCCTCGTTCCAGTCCTCACGATCGCGCAGAAAGCCGTGTGCATCGAGTGCGGGAAACGACATCTCAGAACCACGACACGCTGCGTTCGTGCGCCAGCGCGAGGCCGACGAAGCCGGCGTAGTCGAGCGC
>DAOLKH010000205.1:0-4310 GCA_035331685.1 Pseudomonadales bacterium | reverse complement strand
TGAGAGACTTGAGACACAGTAAAAATAGTTCATGTTTTTAACACAGTAAAATTAGACGGCATCGCGTCGATTTGCACTTGCAAATCAACGGCGCACTCCAGATGGCACGCATTGCTGCTGCATCATCGGTGTGTGATTCGTTTCGGAGATCATCGACCCTCTGTTTCGTCGTTCCTGAATGTGCGGTCACGCCACGCTCCGGTGTGTCCGTGAACCTGAAGCGGCTGTCGCAAACGCCCCGATCGTCGACGCAAACAGCGCGTGACGAGGCCTTCACACCGGTCGGACGCCGTGAATGCATCCCTGCAGGCCCGAGCGCTGCATCCTTGCGGCGCACGCCCTCCGATATGAATGCCTCGCCACGCGCTTCGCAATGTTTTGCGAAAGCTTTTGATGTCCGCCCTCCGATGCCGGCGAGCCGCGCCTCGGGAACCGAAGCATGGGAGTGGACACGAATGATGAGAGTGAAGTCTACACGTCTGCCGGGTCCTGTTGTCATACGGCGGCTGCTTCGCAGCATCTGTCGTCGAAGGGCAGGCTCGGTACAATGAACCGCACTGACAGGAGCAGGAGTCCGGGATGCAGATTGGCATGACCTTGCCGATCATGGAGCCGGATGTGGATTGCACGACACTCGAAGCGATGCTGCCCGTGACCGGATTTGCGGGTACGCTGGCGCAGTTGAAGCGTGCGCTGGATCAGCTCGAGGATCTGGGTGCCGACGAGGTGCACCTGATTCCCACCAGCGACGATGTCGATCAGGTTGCACGTATCGCACGTCCCGTCCTGGTGTGGCCCTGTTGGTCGGGCATGCGTAGAATGCTGTGCACAAGCGTGCAGCGTGCCTGTCCCGCATCCGGTTTGCAGCGACCCTGCGCTGTGATTCCATTCCGATCCACGTGAACGTTTTCCGAGGAGGTCGTTTGTCCATGAAACTCTTCTATTCTCCAGGCGCGTGTTCGATGGCAGCCCATATCCTGCTCGAGGAAACCGGCAAGGCGTACGCGTGCGTGAGCGTCGATATCCGGGACCCTGCGCACAGGACCTCGAGTGGCGAGGACTTTCTGGCGCTGAACCCGAAGGGCTACGTGCCGGCACTGGTGCTCGATTCGGGTGATGTTCTTACCGAGAATTCGGCACTGTTGCCGTGGATTGCGGCACAGGATCCGCAGCGACGGCTGATGCCTGCCGAGGGTACGCTGGACAACTACCGCGTGCACGAATGGCTCGGTTTCATCGGCACCGAGATACACAAGAGCTGCAGCCCTCTTTTCAGGCCGGACGCACCGCCCGAGGTGGTCAAATCCAGTCATGCAGCGCTCAAGCGGCGGCTGGGCTACGTCAACGAGGCGCTGGCAGCAAGACCCTATCTGATCGGCGAAGCGTTCACGCCGGCAGATGCCTACCTGTTCGTGGTGCTGAGCTGGTTCGCACACCTTGCCTTCGACCTGGCGCCGTATCCGCACCTGCAGGCATTCCAGGCGCGTGTCGGCGCACGTCCGAGCGTGCAGAAGGTGCTTCGTGCGGAAGGACTTGCGTAGATGGTTCTGCTGCCGGGGTTGGTTGTGCGCACCGTTGTGGACGTGACGACATGAACATTGCGACGCAGGGGCTTGCGCTCGATCTGCAGACGATCCGCTTCCCGGACCTCGAGATGTCGGAGGAGCTGGTGCGACGCTTCGACCGTTCCGGTCCACGCTACACCTCGTACCCGACGGCAGATCGTTTCGAGGAGCAGTATCCGGTATCGTCCTACCTCGCTCATCTCGCGCGGCGGGCCGCAGCGGCGCAGGTGGCGCCGCTGTCGGTTTACGTCCATCTGCCATTCTGCGAATCGCTGTGCTACTTCTGCGCCTGCAACAAGATCATCACGCGCGATCACGGCAGCGCAGCGCCGTACCTGAAGACGCTGTTCGCCGAGATGGAAATGCTGAGCCCCCATCTCGGTGTGCACCGGCAGGCGGTGCAACTGCACCTGGGAGGTGGTACTCCCACCTTCCTGGCGGCCGCCGAGCTGACTGCGCTGATGAAGGAGTTGCGCCGGCATTTCGAGTTCACGCCCGATGCCGAGATTGCGGTGGAGATCGACCCGCGCACCGTCAGCTCCGACACGCTCGCGATGCTCGCGGGGCTGGGCTTCAATCGCACGAGTTTCGGCGTGCAGGATTTCGATCCCGAGGTGCAGGCCGCGGTCAACCGCATCCAGCCGTATGAAATGGTGCGCAACGCACTGCAGGCGAGCCGCGACAACGGCTTCAGGTCGATCAATACCGACCTGATCTACGGCCTGCCGAAACAGACGGTGGACAGCTTCAGCCGCACGCTCGATCGGCTGATCGAACTCTCCCCCGACCGTATCGCGCTCTACAACTACGCGCACCTGCCCGAGCGTTTCAGGGCCCAGCGGCTGATCCACGCCGAGGATCTGCCGTCGGCGGAGACGCGACTGCAGATCTTCTTCATGTCGGTGCGTCGGCTGCTCGAGGCGGGTTATGTCTACATCGGCCTCGATCATTTCGCCAAGCCGGAGGATGAGCTCAACCGCGCCCGGCTCGAACGCGGGCTGCATCGCAATTTCCAGGGTTATACGACCCGTGCGGAATGCGATCTGATTGGCTTCGGCGTTTCGGCGATAGGCAAGATCGGCGATGCCTACGTGCAGAATCACCATTCGATCAAGGCGTATGGCGAGCGTATCGAGGCGGGCGAGCTGCCGGTCGACAAGGGTTTCGATCTGAGTCGCGAGGACGTGATCCGGCGCGAAGTGATCATGGCGGTCATGTGCAGCATGCCGATCGACTTCAACGCTTTCGAAGCCCGTTACGGAAAGCGTTTCGAAGTGTGCTTCGCCGACGAGCTCGCGCGCCTCGAGCCGTATGCCGAGGCAGGTCTGCTCGAGGTCGATGCGCAGAGTCTGCGGGTGTTGCCGAAGGGGCGCGTGTTCGTGCGCGCGATCGCGATGGTGTTCGATCAGTACATCGGACGCCCACGCAGCGCGCGCTACTCACGATTGATCTGAAACGGGTGTCTGCGACCTCGCTGCGCCGGGCATGGTGTGCGGCGGGCGAGGGGGAACAGCGGAATTTGCTGGAGGAAAGGTGATGGAAGAAGGAGATATCCGGATCGGCCGGATCCAGCGTGTCGATGGCGGTTTCGAGGGTCGGCTCGAGCGCAACATCGGGCATGATCGCAACGCCGTCTGGCGCAAGCTGACCGATGCTGCCGCGCTGCCCGAGTGGCTGGCGCCCGGTTCGATCGAGTTGCGCAACGGCGGCGCGGTGCGGATCGACTTCGCCGACAGCGGTACGACGATCGACAGCACTGTGCTCGAACTCGATGCACCGCGCCTGCTCGTCTATTCGTGGAGCAGCGGCAACGAGCCTGCGCGACCGCTGCGCTGGGAGCTCGAAACGATTCCGGAAGGCACCCGGCTGGTGCTGACCGTGGGCGTTCCGGAAGGCGAAGACCCGGCCAAGGCCTGTGCCGGCTTCGATGCACACCTCGAGATGCTGCTGGCGGCACTCGAAGGGGTTTCGATCGGTTTCCCGTTCAAGCTCTATGTGGCGGCACGCAAGGGCTATCAGGAGCAGCTCGGGCAGTAAGCCGATCCCGCACAACACACGGCGGGCGGCGCGCACGCACGGCGGCGAACAGATCAGGGGTCGTACGACTCGCTCCCGTGCGCCACCGCGCGCACATGGCCTGCGCGGATCACAAAGTCGCCGAAGTGCTCGCCGTCGTGGCGATCGCGCGCGTAATGGGCAAAAAGCCTGTCCAGTTCCTCGAGGATCTGCGCTTCGTTGATGTTTTCCCGGTACAGGCGGTTCAACCGCTGACCGTGGTGACCGCCGCCGAGGTACATGTTGTAGCGTCCGAGCGCGCGGCCCGTGAAGGCGATTTCGGCAATGTAGGGTCGTGCACAACCGTTCGGGCATCCGGTCATGCGCAGCGTGATCGGCACCCCGCCAAGGCCATGCCGTTCGAGCAGCGGTTCGATCTTCGAGACGAGCTGCGGCAGATAGCGCTCGCTTTCGGCCATCGACAGCCCGCAGGTCGGCAGACCGACGCACGACATCGCATTCAGGCGGATCGTGCTCGCACGGTTGTTGCGGTCGAGCCCGTGACGTTCGAGCAGCGCGTCCATCTGCGCCTTTTCTGCCTCTGCAACGTTCGCGATCACCAGATTCTGGTTCGGCGTGACGCGGAATTCGCCGTGGTGCACACGGGCGATCTCGCGCAGGCCGGTCATCAGTTGCAGCGCCTCATCGTCGATGATGCGGCCGTTCTCGATGAACAGCGTATGGTGCCAG
>DAOLKH010000204.1:0-4315 GCA_035331685.1 Pseudomonadales bacterium | reverse complement strand
AGCTGTTCCGCGAACTTGCCGAGCTCTATCCGGATGATGCCGATATGGCTGCCCAGGCTGCCCAGACCCGGTTTCTGGCCGAGGAGGGCCACCTCACGCCGGCAGTGCGTGCGCTGGCCGAGCGCGCGCTGGCGATCGAACCGCGCCACCCCGGGGTGCAGGGCATGCTCGGCATGGCGAGCTTTCAGGCCGGGGACTATGCGGCGGCGATCGAGCATTGGCAGATCCTGCTCGAGGATCTTCCAGCGGACTCACCGGATGCGGGGCTGATCCGCGACGGCATCGCAAAAGCGCGGGCCAGGCTGGCTGCAGCGGCTCCTCCGGCCGAGGAGCAGGCCTCGCCCTGAAGGCGGGGTGTGGAGGACGGGTGCGCGGTAGTGATCGGGTGCCAAAACCGGTAGACTTCGCCGCTTTCCGCGACTGCCGGGCCCGTCCGGCCGCAATCTGTGCTGTGAATCCTCCATGCGACTCGAGACCATAAAACTCGCGGGCTTCAAGTCCTTCGTCGATCCGACCACGGTGCGCCTGCCGAGCAACCTGGTGTCGATCGTCGGACCGAACGGCTGCGGCAAGTCCAACATCATCGATGCGGTACGCTGGGTGCTCGGCGAGGCTTCGGCCAAGCACTTGCGCGGCGAATCGATGGCTGACGTGATCTTCAACGGTTCGACGGGGCGCAAGCCGCTCGGGCAGGCGTCGATAGAGCTGGTGTTCGACAACGCCGATGGCTCGCTCGGTGGCGAGTACGCGAATTTCACCGAAATCGCGATCCGGCGTACCGTGACGCGTGACGGGCTGTCGCACTACTACCTGAACGGCACGCGCTGCCGGCGACGCGACATCACCGACATCTTCCTGGGTACCGGCCTCGGGCCGCGCAGCTACGCGATCATCGAACAGGGGATGATCTCGCGTCTGATCGAATCAAAACCGGAGGATCTGCGCGTCTACATCGAGGAGGCCGCGGGCATCTCGAAGTACAAGGAGCGTCGGCGCGACACCGAGAACCGGATCCGCCGCACCCGCGAGAACCTCGAGCGACTGACCGATTTCCGCGACGAACTCGAGCGCCAGCTCAAGCATCTGGAGCGCCAGGCGGCAGCGGCGGAACGCTATTCGCAACTGAAGGCCGAGGAGCGGCGCTTCGGGGCCGAGTTGCTGGCGCTGCAGTGGCGGCGGTTCGACGCCGAGGGCGCCACACTGCACGAGAGCGTGCGCGGTTGCGAGGTGCGCCTTGCTGCGGTGCAGGCGCGCCATACCCGGGTGGACGCGGACATCGAGCAGGCGCGCGAGCAGCACGCCGAGGCAAACGGCGGGCTTGCACACGTGCAGGAGCGCTATTACGCGATCGGGGCCGAAATCGCCCGCAGCGAACAGGCGGTGCAACTGCAACAGGAACGGGCACGCCAACTGCAGGCCGATCTCGAGCAGACGCGCCGCGCGCATGCCGAGGCCGAACGTCACCGGCAGGAGGATCTGCAGCGCCAGGACGCGTACACGGCCGAGCTGGATCAGGTGGTTCCGGCGCTTGCCGTCGCCGAGGCGGTTGACGCCAGCGCGGGCGAGGCGCTGGCGCTCGCCGAAGAGGCGATGCAGCAGTGGCAGCTCGAGTGGGACGAGTTCAGCGCTGCATCCGAACAGCCGCGCCAGCAGGCCGAGGTGCAGCAGTCGCGGATCCGTCATCTGGAGGAATCGCTGGAGCAGGCAGCCGGGCGTCTGCGCAGGCTCGAGACGGAGCAGGCCGAACTCGCGACGCAGCCGCTCGAAGAGGAGCGCGTGCTGCACGAGGAGCGCGTGTTCGAGCTGGAGGAAGTGAGCCGGCAGTGGCAGGAGCGCGGCGAGACACTGCGCGAGCGCATCGAGGCCGCGCGCGCGAAGATCGCCGGACTGAGCGGCGATCTGGATGTCACCCGTGGTGCGCTGCAGGAGCAGCGTGGCCGGCTTGCGTCGCTGCAGGCGCTGCAGCAGGCGGCGCTCGGGCAGACCGATGCGGTCGTGACCGGCTGGCTGCAGGCACAGGGGATCGCGGACAACGCACGTCTGGCACAGCGTCTGCGCGTCGAGGCGGGCTGGGAGACGGCGGTCGAGACGGTGCTCGGGAGCCATCTGCAGGCGGTGTGCGTCGACGGGGTTGCAGCGCTGGCTCCTGCGCTGGCGAGTTTCGATGCCGGTACGCTGGGCCTGTTCAGCCCGCGCGGCAGCCCGGTTCAGGCTGCGCCGCGCCTGCTGGCCGCACGCGTGCGCGCGGACTTCGACATCGGGAGTCTGTTCGACGGTGTGCACGCCGTCGATTCGCTGGGAGAGGCACTGGCGCAGCAGCCGCAGCTCGCGCACGGTGAATCGGTGGTCACTCGCGACGGTGTCTGGCTCGGACCCGACTGGCTGCGCCTTGCGCGCGACAGCGATGCACACGCGGGCGTGATCCAGCGCAACCGCGAGATTGCCGCGCTCGAGGAAGCACTCGAAATTGCGCGCACACGCGAGGCGGAACTGCTTGCAGTGCTCGACGAGGCGCATGACGAGTTGCGCAGGCTGGAAGCCGAATTGCTCGGTCTGCAGCAGGAACTGCGTGATGCAACCGCGCGCTATACCGAGGCGCGGGCCGGGCTGAGCGCCTGCAACGCGCGCCTCGAGCAGTTGCAGTTGCGTGCCGAGCGCAATCTTGCGGAGCAGCAGCAGTACCGTTCGCGTCACGAAGCGCAGCGTGTCGAGCTGCAACAGGCGCGTGCGCTGCTCGAGGCGGCGCTGGACGCAATGCACCGCGACGGACAGCAGCGCGATACGCTGCAGCTGCGGCGCGACACAGCACGCCAGGGGCTCGATACCACACGGCAACAGGCGCGCGGCGCGCGTGACGAGGCGCACCGGCTGGCGATGCGGCGCGAGTCGCTGGAGACCCAGCTCGGCAGTCTGCGCGCCGCGCTTGCGCGTATCGAGACGCAGTTCGAGCAATTCGAGGCACGCGTCGATGCGCTGCAGACGCAGATCGCGGCCACCACGGAGCCGATCGCCACCGGTCGGGAGCGGCTGGAGGAGCAGTTGCAGCAGCGCCTTGGGGTCGAAGGCGAATTGACCGCTGCGCGCGCGCAGGTGCAGGGAATCGAGCACGAGCTGCGCGAGCTGGAACGCAGCCGGCACGCGATCGAGCAGGAAACCGATGCCGTGCGCGGTGAACTGGAACGCGAGCGGATCGCCGCGCAGACGGTGCAGGTGCGTCTGGCGTCCATCGTCGAGCAGTTGAACAAGGGGCACGCCGATTTGGCGGCGGTGCTCGATGGTCTGGCACCGGAAGCGGGCGAGGAGGCGTGGCAGGCGCAGATCGAGCGCCTCGGCAACCAGATCGCGCGGCTCGGCCCGATCAACCTTGCCGCGATCGAGGAACATCGCGCGCAGTTCGAACGCAAGACCTATCTCGATGCGCAGAACGCCGATCTGGTGGAAGCGCTCGAGACGCTCGAGAATGCGATCCGCAAGATCGATCGCGAGACACGCACCCGCTTCAAGGACACTTTCGATCGGGTGAACAGCGGACTGCAGGAACTGTTTCCGCGCGTATTCGGGGGCGGTCACGCGTATCTGGAAATGACCGGCGAGGACCTGCTCGATACCGGGGTGGCGATCATGGCGCGCCCGCCAGGCAAGCGTAATGCCACCATCCACCTGCTGTCCGGCGGAGAAAAGGCGCTGACGGCAATTTCACTGGTATTCTCCATCTTTCGCCTGAATCCGTCCCCGTTCTGCATGCTTGACGAGGTCGATGCCCCGCTCGACGACGCAAACGTGGGCCGTTTTGCACGTCTGGTACGCGAGATGTCGGAGACGGTCCAGTTCATCGTGATCACGCACAACAAGATCACGATGGAGATGGCACACCAGTTGATGGGGGTCACGATGCAGGAGCCGGGGGTGTCGCGGCTGGTCAGTGTGGACGTCGAGGAGGCGGTAGCGATGGCGAACACCGGCTGAATCGACGGACCGAATCGCAGGCGAGGGTGCGATGGCTTATAGTGAACGGCGGTGCGAGTGCTGCGGTGACGCGGGCCCTGCACGGCGCTGCAACCTTTCAGAGGATCTGCTGACGGCATGAATCTGAGTGTTCAGTTCTGGTTGATCGTCATCGGTGCACTGATCGTCATTGGTGTGTTGCTCGATGCGTTCAGACGCCATCGCAGCAATAGCCGCAATCCGATCCGGATGGGCCGCAAGCCCGGTTTCTGGAAGATGGGTGACGGTTTTCGCGAGGAAGGTGAAGCGTCGAATGGCGAACTGCCGAACGGCGGGGCGCGTGTGCGTGACCGGCCCGACGACGAACGTA
>DAOLKH010000203.1:0-4330 GCA_035331685.1 Pseudomonadales bacterium | reverse complement strand
TGGCATTCAAGCCAGTCAACGCGAATTCATCAGTCGGCGCGCTGCTTGGCAAAATCATGGGCCATGGGTGGATCTGCACCGTGCGGGCGTCAGCAGGCTTCCGGGCGGAAGACCTCCCCGTGACGCGGGAGCGCGTATTATCCGGATCGCGCGCCTGCTTGCCAAACTTCCGCCGCCGTTCATCATGCCCCGTCCTGCGGATCGACGTCGATGTGCCAGCGCGCGACACTGCCGTAACGGCGCGATTCGAGCAGTGTGCATGCGGTGTCCAGGGCGGCATGCAGCGGTGTACGTTGCGCGTGTCTCAGCAGCAGTTGCAGCCGGTACAGTCCAGCCCGGCGTGGCCGCATCGCAGGCAGGGGGCCGATCGCATCGACACCGGGGTGGGTGCGCGAAAGCTCTGCGCGTATCTCCTGCAGCATGCGCAGCGTCGCCTGCTCGTCACGCCCTTCGGCGCCGATCAGCGCGAGATGCGTGTACGGCGGGAGTCCGTGTGCGCGTCGCTCGGCGAGCAGCGGGTCGATGAACGCGCGGTAGCCACCCTCGAGCAGACGGGTCAGCCACGGATGTTGCGGATGGAGGGTCTGCACCAGCACCTCGCCAGGAAGTTCGGCGCGTCCCGCGCGTCCTGCAACCTGGACCAGCAACTGGCCGGTACGCTCGGCTGCGCGGAAGTCCGGGC
The DNA here is from genome assembly GCA_035331685.1 of Pseudomonadales bacterium. Classification (GTDB taxonomy): domain Bacteria; phylum Pseudomonadota; class Gammaproteobacteria; order Pseudomonadales; family UBA5518; genus UBA5518. The sequence goes on along the minus strand of DAOLKH010000203.1, from coordinate 3,648 downwards.
TGAACAGGCCGCCATCCAGGTCCAGGATCGCAACCAGCGTGACACGCGGAAAGTGGTGTCCCTTCGCGAGCATCTGGGTGCCGACGAGAATGCACGGCTCGCCGCGATCGATCTCGTGCCCCAGGCGTTCCATCGCGTCGCGAGCCTGCATCGTGCTGCGATCGATGCGCCGGATCGGCACCGACGGAAACAGGCGTTGCAGCGTGTGCTCCGCGCGTTCCGTTCCGGCACCCTGCGCCAGCAGGCGTGCGCTGCGGCAGTGGGGACACGCTGGCGGCACCGACATGCGCCGCTCGCAGTGGTGGCAGCACAGCAACCGCTCCGCGCGGTGCAGCGTCAGCCGGGCGTCGCAGTCGCGGCATTCGGCCATCCACCCGCAGTCGATGCAGCTGAGCAGCGGTGCCCAGCCGCGCCGGTTCAGGAATGCCAGCACCTGGTTCCCGGTCGCGAGTTCGGCTGCGATGCGCGCCGTCAGCTCGGGGCACATGCCGCCATCGAGCGTCTGCCCGCGCACGTCGATCAGGCGCAGTGTCGGCGCCGTGGCGTTGCCGGCGCGTTCGGGCAGCAGCAGATGCCGGAAGCGGCCGGCAGCGCAATTGGCCAGGCTTTCGGTCGATGGCGTCGCCGAGCCGAGCACGATCGGGATCTGTCGCTGCCGGGCGCGCACGATCGCCAGGTCACGCGCGGAATAGCGGAAGCCCTCGTGCTGCTTGAACGATGCATCGTGCTCTTCGTCGACGATGATGGCGCCGAGCTCGGGCAGCGGGCTGAACAGCGCCGAGCGCGTGCCGATCAGCACGCGGGCAGAGCCGTCGGCACAGCGCTGCCACGTCGCAAGGCGTTCGCGATCACCGAGCCCGGAGTGCAGCACCGCAACGCCGCTGCCGAAGCGCTCCTCGAAGCGCCGGCGCGTCTGCGGCGTGAGCCCGATCTCGGGAACCAGCACCAGCGCCTGGCGTTGCGCCGCGAGTACGCGCTCGATGAAGCGCAGGTAGACTTCGGTCTTGCCGCTGCCGGTCACGCCCTCGAGCAGCACGCAGGCGTAGCTTCCGTGAGCCGCATCCAGCACGTCCACGGCAGCCTGCTGCGCAGCGTTGAGCGCCAGCGCAGCGTTGACGCGAAGCGGAAGTGTTTCTACCGGCTCGAGCGTTGCGGTCGCAGCCACGCCCGGCATGGCTTCGTCTTGGGTCGCCGCCACCAGAGCCTTGGCGGCGAGTGCGCGCATCGTCGTGGACTCGATGCCCGCTGCGCGCAGTTCGGCATCGCTGGCTGCGTGGTGTTCACGCAGGAATTCGACGGCTGTCGCCTGCCGTGGCGCGTTTGCCAGCGCATCCGGGCCAAGCCCATGCGCCGCGCTGGTGAGGCTCCAGCGCCGCGCGCTGCGGGCGGCCGGTGCGCGCAACGTGCGCAGCGCCACCGGGAGCGTGTTCACGAGCACCTCGCCCGGTGGGGCGTGGTAGTAGCGGGCAGCAAACAGGCACAACTGCAGCAGTTCGGTCGACAGTACCGCCTGCCGGTCGGGCAGCGCGAGAGCGCGACGCAGCTTCGCGGGCTCGAGTTCGCTGCGTTCGTGGATTGATGCGATCACGCCAAGCACGCGGCGCGGGCCCAGCGGCACCACCACGCGCATGCCCGGTACAGGCAGCGCGGGGTCGGTGCCCGGGGGTGGCAGGTAATCCAGCAGCTGGCGCAACGGCGCCGGTACTGCGACGCGCAGGACGGAATCGGCAGGCATGCGCGCAGCGTAGGCGCAGCCGCCCGGCGCGTCCAGCAAGGGGTACGGGGGTTTTTCCACAGGGCGATCGTTCCTGCCTTGCCATCGACGGGGCGAGTGCTTAGTATGCCGCGCTCTTTTCGTTTCACGAGCGTGGCGATTCCCCTCCGGTACTGGCGGAGGCAGGCGCCGGCGCGACAAGGTGACACCATGAAAGCCGACATCCATCCCGCATACGACAAGGTGACCGCAAGCTGCAGTTGCGGCAATGTGATCACGACCCGTTCGACGCTGGCGCGGGACCTGAGCATCGACGTGTGCTCGAAGTGCCATCCATTCTATTCCGGCAAACAGAAGGTGCTGGACACGGGTGGTCGTATCGACCGCTTCAAGAAGCGCTTCGGTACGCGCAAGCCCGGCTGATCCCGGTCGGCGGCGGGATGCTCCTGTTCCGCGCCACATCCGCCTTCCTGCCCGCGCACGCGCTGATCGTACTGGTCGGCGCGCTGTTGTCGTGGGCGGTGGCAGCCGATACCGCCTCCCCGTCCTGCGCCCCCTTTGCCGCGACCGAGACGGCGCGTGTCGAATCGGTTGTCGATGGTGATACGCTGCGGCTTGCCGACGGGCGACGAGTACGCCTGATCGGTGTCAACGCTCCCGAATTGCATGACCGCAGCGGACACGCCGAACCCGGGGCCGACAGCGCGCGGCGTTTCGCAAGCCGTTTCCTGGGCGGCTCCCGGGTCATGCTGGCGGTCGGCGAGATTCGCCACGACCGGTACGGGCGCACGCTCGCGCACGTCTGGCGCGCCGATGGCGCCAGCCTCGAGGCCGCACTGGTTGCGGCAGGACTGGCGCGTCATATCGCGCTGCCTCCCGATCTGCGGCAACTCGAGTGTCTGCGTACCAGTGAACGGCGTGCGCGCAGTGCCGGTAGCGGGTTATGGGGCAGCGGCGAGTTTGCCCCGCACGTGGTATCCGCATTGCGCAGCAGTGAAAGCGGCTTTCGCCTGCTGCGTGGGCGCGTCAGTGCAGTGAGTCGCGGCCGCTCGACCTGGTGGCTGGAGATCGAGGATCGGGTGGCGCTGCGAATTGCGCGTGCGGATCAGGGATATTTCGATCTGCAGGCCCTGCAGCGTCTGCGTGGTCGGGAGGTGGAGTTCCGTGGCTGGCTCGTGTGGCGGGATGTATCCGGGCGTAACGCATCCGGGCGCGACGCGATGGCCCATCCACCGTGGACGATGGCGCTGCGTCACCCGGCGTCGCTGGTGCTGCTCGACTGATCAGAAGATGTCGAGCGTGTTGTATTCATCGCGCTGGAAGTCGTCGCCGTCGGGGGTCACCGAAGGCACGTTTTCTAGCGGAAACAGTTCGAATACCGCATCGCGCTGACCCGGCGCCGCCAGCAGGCCAGTCGAGGGGTCGATGCGCACATTAACCAGCCCGACCGGCAGTGGACGTACGCGCAGCGGCATGGCGTGCGTGGCCTCGCGCATGAAGTCCACCCACACCGGCAGCGCGGCCGAGCCGCCGAACTCCTGGTGGCCCAGTGGCGTGTTCTCGTCGAATCCGATCCAGGCGGTGGTGACGAGTTCTCCGGCATAGCCAGAAAACCAGGCGTCGGTCGGGCCGTTGGTCGTACCGGTCTTGCCGGCTACGTCGGCGCGTCCCAGTTCCAGCGCCCGCCTGCCGGTACCGTGCTTCACTGCGTCCTTCAGGATGCTGTCGATCATGAACGCCACGCGCGGGTCCATCACCTGCGGAGCCGTTGCCGGTTGTGCCTTCGTCGCGTCTTCGTTCAGCAGTTCTTCCAGTGAAGCAGCTTCCCGGGTTTCTGCCGGTGCGGCTGTCGTGCAGTCAGCGCAGGCGCGCGCCGGTGTGGCATGCCACAGCACGTCGCCGCGCGACAGGTCGCGCAGCGAGCGGGTCAGGGC
>DAOLKH010000202.1:0-4361 GCA_035331685.1 Pseudomonadales bacterium | reverse complement strand
GGCCGAGGTCGGATTCGGGCAGCGGAGAGCCCCAGGCGCATAGTGCCTGATCATGTTCTCGTTGCAGATGAAACCTCCGGTGCACAGGATCACGCCCCTGGTGGCGCGCACGGTCTGTTCCTTGCCATCGATACGCACCACCAGGCCGTGGACATGGTTGTCGGCGTCTGCGACCAGCGCCAGTGCACGTGCGTTGAAGTGGGCAGAGATGCCCAGCGTGTTCGCGCGCTCGGTCAGCTTTTGCATGATCAACTTGCCCGCACCCATGCCGACCAGCTGGGCAGTGTGGCCACGCGGAGCAGGCTTGGCATGGCTCGAGAAAGGCCAGGCGTTTTCGCTGCCGGACCACACCAGCGTGTCGTCGGTCGTCGGCTCCAGGCACTTCTCGGGGTAGTACGTGCCCTTGAACGGGATGTCCTGGGCAACCAGCCAGTCGAAGTGCGCGCGTGCCCCATCTGCGTAGCAACGTACCCGCGCTTCGTCGGCGTTCGGACCGCCGGCCATCATCAGGTAGTTGTAAAAATCTTCGGTCGAGTCCTCGAACCCAGCCGCGTTCTGGATCGGCGTACCGCCGTTGCCGCCCAGGTAGAACTCGCCACCGGAAAGCGCGGCGCTGCCACCCGAGGCGCCGGCCAGTTCGAACACGCTGACCCGAGCACCCGCCTCGTGTGCCTCGATTGCCGCACAGGCTCCGGCGATGCCGAAACCAATCACCGCAACCTCGGTTTCGATGTCCCATTGCTGCACTGCGTCGAGGCGTAGCGGCTGCGAGAGTGAATACGGTTTCGACACGTCGGTTCTCCTCGAGTTGATTGGCGCATTTCGCCGGGAAGCTCGCAGCAATCATAACCGCCACGCCCCTGCAGCGCGCAAATGTGACGTGCAGGTAACCCGGCTGGTGCATGTGCAGGCACATCGCGTGCGGGCCTGGTGACGACATGCTGATGCCGAGATGCATGGTGCCGACATGCACCCTATCGTCACAGTTGTGGTGTTAACATTCGCGGGTCGACAAGCGAACCATACGATAAGGAGTCAACTGATGCCCAAGCCCGGCCGTATCAAGCCCCCGATGGGGCACGACAATGGATGGTGGTGGGAGCAGGCCGCCAACGGCGTGCTCGCCATCCAGCGCTGCAAGAAATGCCAGACGTTGCGTCATCCGCCGCGACCGATGTGCAGCGAGTGTCGCTCGCTCGAGTGGGATTTCGTTGCGTCAGACGGCAGGGGTACCGTGACGAGCTACACGACACTCTATCACCCGCAGTTTCCGGGTTACGAGTACCCGTTGAACATCGTTCTGGTCGATCTCGAAGAGGGTACGCGAGTCACGTCGTGCCTGACCGATTGCACACCCGAGGAAATCGAGTTCGGGATGCCGGTTACGGCGTACATTCACGAGGACGAGGACGGATTCAGGATTCCGATGTTCCGGCCGGCGGCGAAGGGGAGTGTGTGACGATGGCGATTTCGATGAAGAACCAGGCGGCGGTTGTCGGCATCGGCACCACGAAGTACACGAAGAATTCGGGTGTATCGGAACTCGCACTGGCCTGCGAGGCAGTGCGCAACTGTTGTGACGACGCCGGTCTCGATCCGGCCGAGGTCGACGGTCTGGTCACCTACACGATGGAGACCAGCGACGAGATCGAGGTGGCACGGGCAGTGGGTCTGGGCAACCTCACAACCTGGGCCAAGATCAACTACGGTGGCGGCGCGGCGGTCGGTCTGATCCAGCAAGCGGTGATGGCAGTGGCCACCGGTGCAGCGAAGAACGTCGTCGTCTGGCGCGCGATGAACGGTCGCTCGGGTCAGCGCATGGGGCAGGGTGTTTCGGGAAACATCATCAGCAGCGACCTGATCCACTGGTCGTGGTACACGGCGTACGGAATGCTGACCCCGGTTTCCTGGGTCGCGATGATCGCAAACACCTACATGCACAAGTACGGTCTGAAGCGGGAGCATCTGGCGGAAGTCGCGATGGCACAACGAAGCTTTGCCCTGAACAACCCGAACGCAGCAGGCTATGGGCGCCCGTTGACGCTGGAAGAGTACATGGCGGCGAAGCGGATCACGGAGCGCCTGTGCATCTATGACTGCTGTCAGGAAACCGACGGTGGTTGCGCCCTGCTGATCACCAGCGTCGAGCGTGCGCGTGACCTGCGACAGAAGCCGGCGGTGATTCGAGGTGTCACCCAGGCTTCCACGCGTGGACAGGAGCAGATGACCAGCTTCTACCGCGAGGAACTCGACTCGCTGCCGGAAATGGAGCTGGCAGCGCGACGTGTGTTCCAGATGTCGGGGCTGGGGCCGGATGACATCGACGCTGCCTGCCTGTATGACGCATTCACCACCGAGATCCCGATGCAGCTCGAATCGTTCGGTTTCTGCGGACGCGGCGAAGCCAAGGATTTCATCGCCGATGGAAACCTGCGCATAGATGGACGCCTGCCGAACAACACGCACGGCGGTCTGCTTTCGGAAGCGTACATCCACGGTGTGAACAATATCGCCGAAGGCGTGCGCCTGATTCGTGGCACCTCATACAACCAGCCAAAGCGTGCCGAGCATGTGCTGGTGTCGAGCGGGGTGGGCGTGCCCACCGGTGCGGTGATCTTCGGGCGCGATTGAGGCGGGCGCGATACCGGTCGGTTTTCAACCCGACCTACGTCGTAGGTCGGCATTCATGCCGACGGTTTGGTCGTAGGTCGGCATTCATGCCGACAGTTTGGCCGTAGGTCGGCATTCATGCCGACAGGTGCGTGTGTTGGATGCGTTTCCCCGTCGGGTTGAAACCCGACCTACGTCGAGCGCAGGAAGCGCAGCACCAGTTCGGTGATGCGCTCCGGTGCCTCGATCGCGGTCATGTGACCCAGGCCTTCCATCACGACCAGCTCCGCCTGCGGTATGCAGCGCGCGAGCTGTTCGGCGGGCTTCACCATGTAGAAGTCGTGCTCGCCGACGATCACCAGGTTCGGACAGCCGATGCGTCGCAGGGCCGCGGTGCGCGGATCGTGGTCCGCGTAGTAGCTGCGCGCGAAGGCGCTGCACAGCACCGGGTTGTTCAACGACTGGATCTCCAGTGCCCAGCGCCAGCAGCGTTCGGGGTCCGCGTTGCTGTCGAAGCGGTTGTAGAACGGCGCCAGCGGGTGGTTTGCCGGGTCCTCGCGCAGGCGGCGGAACATTTCGGCGAAGTTCGGGAATGCCGCCAGCATGCCGGCGTTGTATTCGGCCACCGAGAGGATGTCGGGATCGTCCATCGGCACCGGCTGCTCGTCCCATTCCGGCCCGCAGTATTTGTCGAGCGGGATCGTGGCCGAGGAGGTGTCGCTGGAGGTGATCGACAGCAGCCGCTCGCTGTGGTCCATCGCGTAGCGCAGCGCCGCCATGCCGCCGGTGGCGTGGGTGAGCAGGTGGAAGCGCTGCAGGCCGAGCAGATCGGCTAGCGCGCCGATGTCTGCGGCGACCGACTCGATCGAATAACCCGGGTTCGCGCCTTCCGGCACGCTGCGCCCGTGGCCGCGCATGTCCATGTCGATCACACGGTAGCCGGCGTCGGCCAGCGCGCCCGAGACGCCGGTGCGTCCCCAGTAGCTGCCGTTCTCGATGAAGCCGTGCAGCGTGACGATCGCCTCGCCGCGCCCGCCGGTATCGTCGAAGAACACGCTGGCATCGTTGCGTTTCAGGTAAGGCATGGGAGTCGCTCCGTTGCACTGCACACCGGGTCAGGGACGTCCTCGTAGCGACGCACCTCGGGGCCGCCGTTCTGGTAGTAGACCGCTGCTTTCATCGCATCGTCTCCGGGCAATGCAGAATCAGGAGAACGAATCCTCGGCCTTCAGGCCGAGCCGTTCGTTCTTGCCCACCATCATGGGTTGCCAGTTGCCCCAGCCCACGCCGCCGCCGACCGGGTCACTGATGCGCACCGCCGTGTCGCGGATCTGGTGCAGGCGCCTGGCGTTCTCGAGCGTGCTGCAGTCGGTGATGCGCTCGCCGTCGACGTGCAGCCTGCCGCGCCAGCCGCCGTGAAACTGGCCTTCGAAGCCGAAATAGAGTCCGGCACCAAGATGAAAACCCGTATCCGACAGCACCTCGATGGTCATCGGGCGCAGTGAGCCGTCGGCCATGCGACATACGATCCTGCCGCCGAGCAGACGACGGTTGACCGGGTGGTACTCGAGTTCGGGTTCGATATCGACGATGCGCTCGATGCGCCCGTCCGGGTGCTCGATCGCAGACATCACCGAGCGCGTACGCCCGCTTGCGGTGTCGAACTGGTTGAAGCTGAGAAAAATCGCGTAATGGCTGCCGTCGGCGCGCTGCAGGTAGCTCGGGCTCCAGAAGAACTCGTAATCGGCCCG
>DAOLKH010000201.1:0-4361 GCA_035331685.1 Pseudomonadales bacterium | reverse complement strand
GCCCGGTATAGGTTGCCGGATTGGAGCGTGGGGTGCGCCCGATCGGGCTCTGGTCGATATCGATGCACTTGTCGAAGTGCTCCAGCCCGCTGATCGTGGTGTGGGTTGCGGCAACCAGCGTGCTCGCCCCGTTCAGCGCGGTCGCCGCGAGTGGGTACAGCGTATTGTTGACCAGCGTGGATTTGCCCGAGCCGGAGACGCCGGTCACGCAGACCAGCAGCCCGACCGGAAACGCGGCATTCACCTGTTTCAGGTTGTTGCCGGCGGCGCCGGTCAGCACGAGCTGGCGCTGCGGGTCGCACGGTGTGCGCCGCGACGGTACTGCGATGCGCCGTCGTCCGGCGAGGTAGTCGCCGGTGATCGAGCGCGGCTCCGCGATGATGTCGGCGACGGTGCCGCTGGCGACGATCTCGCCGCCGTGCGCCCCGGCTCCGGGCCCGATGTCGACGAGGTGATCGGCACAGCGAATCGCATCCTCGTCGTGCTCGACCACGATCACCGTATTGCCGATGTCGCGCAGGTGCGTCAGCGTGGCGAGCAGGCGCGCGTTGTCGCGCTGGTGCAGGCCTATCGAGGGTTCATCGAGGATGTACATCACGCCGACCAGACCGGCGCCGATCTGGCTCGCGAGCCGGATCCGTTGCGCTTCCCCGCCGGACAGGGTCTCGGCGCTGCGATCGAGCGTCAGGTAGTCGAGCCCGACGTTGACCAGGAAACCGAGCCGGCTGTCGAGTTCGCGCAGGATTCGCTCCGCAATCTGGCCGCGGCGTCCGCCGAGTTTGAGCGAGCCGAAGTAGCTGTGCGCGACTCCCACCGGCAGCATCGACAGCTCCGGCAGCGAGCGACCGTCGATGAACACATGGCGTGCCTCGATGCGCAGTCGGCTGCCGTCACAGACGGCACAGCGGCGCGTGCCGATGAACTTCGTCAGCTCCTCGCGCACCAGCGCCGATTCGGTCTCGCGGTAGCGCCGCTCCATGTTCGGTACGATGCCCTCGAAGCGGTGCGTGCGTTGCACGATATCGCCACGTTCGTTCGCGTAGTCGAAGCGGATCGCCTCGTCGCCGCTGCCGTAGAGCACCGCCTCGCGCTGGGCGGGCGTGAGATCGCGAAATGCCACATCGGTACTGAAGCCGTAATGACGCGCCAGCGACTGCAGCATATGAAAATAGTAGGCGTTGCGCCGGTCCCAGCCCCGGATCGCACCGTGTGCGAGGCTCGCGCCCGGATTCTGCACGATGCGGTCGATGTCGAAGAACTGCTGCTGGCCGAGGCCGTCGCAGCCAGGGCACGCCCCCGCCGGGTTGTTGAACGAGAACAGGCGTGGTTCGAGTGCCGCAATGCTGTGACCGCAGTACGGGCAGGCGAAGCGGGCGCAGAACAGTTGCTCCTCGCCGGGTTCGTCCATTGGGGCGATGATGGCCAGCCCGTCGGCAAGCGCGAGTGCGGTCTCGAACGATTCCGCAAGCCGCTGGGCAATATCCGAACGCACGCGAAAACGGTCGACCACCACCTCGATCGTGTGCTTGCGCCCCTTGTCCAGCGGCGGCACATCGTCGAGCTCGACCACGCGACCGTCGATGCGTGCACGCACGAAACCGCTGCCGCGCAACTGCTCGAGCGTCTGTAAGTGCTCGCCCTTGCGCTCGCGCACCACCGGCGCGAGCAGCATGCGGCGTGCCCCCTCGGGCAATGCGAGTACCGCATCGACCATCTGGCTCACGGTCTGCGCGCTGAGCGGCAGTTCGTGCTCCGGGCAGCGCGGTTCACCGGCGCGGGCGAACAGCAGGCGCAGGTAATCGTGGATCTCGGTGATCGTGCCCACGGTCGAGCGCGGGTTGTGCGAGGTCGATTTCTGCTCGATCGAGATCGCCGGCGAAAGCCCTTCGATATGGTCGACGTCGGGCTTTTCCATGACCGACAGGAACTGCCGCGCGTACGTGGACAGTGATTCGACGTAGCGTCGCTGCCCCTCGGCGTACAGGGTGTCGAAGGCGAGTGAGGACTTGCCTGACCCCGACAGTCCGGTGACCACGATGAGGCGATCGCGTGGAATGTCGAGATCGACGTTCTTCAGGTTGTGGGTGCGCGCGCCGCGCACCTGTATCATGGCCATGGGGCGTGTACGGATCGGCAAATGGGCGAGTATACGCGCTCGCAGCGGGCACGAGCGCCCGCGCCCGGATGGACGGAACGACGAGGGAATTCTCATGGAGAACGCCGAACTGAACTGTTTCAAGGCCTACGATGTGCGCGGGCGCATCCCGGACGAACTGAATCCCGGGATCGCGTACCGCATCGGCCGCGCCTACGCCGCGGTGGTGCAACCGCGCAGCGTGATCGTGGGGCACGATATCCGCCTGAGCAGCGCCGAGATCTGCTCGGCGCTGGTCGAGGGGCTGCGCGATTCCGGGGTCGACGTGCTCGACATCGGGCAGTGTGGCACCGAGGAGATCTACTTCGCGACCTTCGACCAGCGCGTCGACGGCGGCATCGTCGTCACTGCCAGTCACAACCCGAAGGACTACAACGGAATGAAGTTCGTGCGCGAGGGATCGCGTCCGATCAGCAGCGACTCCGGCCTGCTCGAGATCAGGGACCAGGCGCAACGCAATGCGTTTGCGCCGGTCGGCGCGCGTGGCTCGCTGCGCCGCGTCGATGTGCGTGCGCGCTACGTCGAGCACCTGCTCGGCTACATCGACCGTGCCGTGCTGAAGCCGCTGAAGGTCGTGGTCAACGCGGGCAACGGCGGTGCCGGCGCGGTCATCGACGCGCTGGAGCCGCATCTGCCGCTGCGCTTCGTCAAGGTGCATCACGAGGCCGACGGCAATTTCCCGCACGGCGTACCAAACCCGCTGCTCGAGGAGAACCGCGCATCGACGATCGAGGCGGTCATCGCGCACGGGGCCGACTTCGGCGTTGCCTGGGACGGTGACTTCGACCGCTGCTTCCTGTTCGACGAGAAGGGGGGCTTCATCGAGGGCTATTACATCGTCGGCCTGCTCGCCGAGGCATTCCTGAGGCGCCATCCCGGTGAGCGGATCGTGCACGATCCGCGCCTGACGTGGAACACCATCGATATCGTGCAGGGTCTGGGCGGAGTACCGGTCTGCACCAAGACCGGGCACGCGTTCATCAAGGAGCGCATGCGCGCCGAGAACGCGATCTACGGCGGGGAAATGAGCGCACACCACTATTTTCGCGATTTCGCGTATTGCGATTCGGGCATGATCCCGTGGCTGCTGGTGGCGGGGCTGGTCTGCGCCGGCGGCAAGCCCCTGTCGGCGCTGATCGCCGAGCGCGCCGCACGTTTTCCGTGCAGCGGCGAGATCAACAGCCGTGTCACCGACCCGGCCGCGCTGCTCGCTGGCATCGAGGCGCGTTACCGGTCCGCCGCCACTGTCGTCGATCATATCGACGGACTCAGCATGGAGTTCCCGGACTGGCGCTTCAATGTGCGCATGTCGAACACCGAGCCGGTGGTGCGCCTGAACGTGGAATCGCGCGGAGATGTGGCGCTGATGGAGGCCCGGCGAGATGAACTGCTGGCGCTGGTGCGTGGCGCGTAGGCCCGGGTGCCCGTCGAAGCTACCAGAGGCTTCTCAGGTCACGCCACAGCGGGTTCATCGTGCTGATCAGGTGTGCCCTGCGCGCGCGGTTCCAGTGACGCAGCTGCCGTTCGCGTCGGCATGCCGTCTCGGCGTCGTCGCACAGCTCGAAGTACAGCAGATGCTCGGTGGCTGGTCCGCACGCGTGTTTTGCGGGGCATAGCCCGGGATCGCGCGTCAGCCGCGTGCGCAGTACCTGCGCAGCCGGGTCGGAGAGAATGACGATGAAGTAGCCGTCCATGGTCGGGTTCCTGCCTTCATGGCTCGCGACGACTATTGCGCGTGCGCTGTGGCGCAAACCATGCGAGTTTTCCCAACCACATGACCGGTATTTCGTACCGTGACAGGCCGCGCAGGCGGTTGCTACGATGCCGTGCGCAACGAACCGGAGATTCCCCTCGAACCATGTCGACGCAAACGGGTACCACGCGCACCCGCGTGAACAGGCACCCGCTGGCCGTGATCTTTTTCACGGTCTTCCTCGACCTCGTTGGCTTCGGGATCATCATCCCGCTGAGCCCCTACCTCGCGCGCGAGTTTGGCGCCTCGGCCTTCGAGGTCGGCCTGTTGATGGCCGTCTACTCGGGCATGCAGTTCCTGTTCTCGCCGTTCTGGGGCGGGATCAGCGACCGCATTGGTCGCCGCCCGGTGCTGCTGGTCAGCATCGCCGGAACGGCAATCGCACACACCCTGTTCTATTTTGCCGACCAGCTGTGGCTACTGTTCGCGGCGCGCCTGCTGGCCGGTGCCTTC
>DAOLKH010000200.1:0-4362 GCA_035331685.1 Pseudomonadales bacterium | reverse complement strand
CGGCATCTTCGCCGACGGCGTGGCGGTCGCGCAGATCGGGCGCGAGACCTTTCGTGTGATCCGTCAGACGGTGGACGAGGTGATCACCGCGGATACGGACGAGATCTGTGCCGCGATCAAGGATATCTTCGACGATACGCGTTCGATTGCCGAACCTGCCGGGGCACTCGCGCTGGCAGGGTTGAAGAAATACGTGCACTGCACCGCGGTGCAGGGGCAGACGCTGGTCGCGATCGACAGCGGCGCGAACACCAATTTCGATCGGCTGCGTCATATCTCCGAGCGCACCGAGGTCGGTGAGAGGCGGGAGGCCGTGCTGAGCGTCACGATTCCGGAACGTCCCGGCAGCTTCCGTGCGTTCTGCAACGCGATCGGACGCGGGCGTTCGATCACCGAGTTCAACTACCGCTACGCCGACAGCGGCAGTGCCCGGATCTTCGTCGGCATCCAGGTCTCACCCGAACGCAACGACCGCGAGACGCTGATCGCGGACCTGCGCAGCAAGGGCTACGAGGTGATGGATCTCAGTGACAACGAGATGGCCAAGCTGCACGTCCGCTACATGGTTGGCGGGCGTGCACCCTCGGTGGGAGACGCCGAGATCGTCTACCGCTTCGAGTTTCCGGAACGCCCGGGCGCGTTGCTGAACTTCCTGAACCGGCTCGAGCACGACTGGAACATCTCGTTGTTCCACTACCGCAATCACGGTGCAGCCTATGCGCGCGTGCTGGTCGGCTTCCAGGTACCCGAGCGCGACCGGGCCGCGCTGGCGGCCTTCTTTGCGGAAATGACACGCCGCCACAGCATCTACAGTTACTGGGACGAAACAGCGAATCCGGTTTACCGAGCGTTCCTGCGCTGAATGCCGCTCGCGCATTCGATCAGACCGTGCTCGGTGACTACCGCGTGCAGCGGTACGTCCCACGTGGCACGCTCGAGTGTCGCCAGCTCCTGGCACGCGAACGCCACACCGACCAGCAGCGGTCTTGCGAGTCGCTCCTCGCGCACGAACGCGAACGCGCGGTCATAGAAGCCGCCACCCTGGCCGAGGCGATTGCCGTTGCGGTCGAAACCGAGCAGCGGGACGCAAACCAGATCGAGTTCCCGCGTCGGGATCGTTGCGCCGATTTCCGGCAGCGGCTCCGCTATGCCCCGGTCATTGCGCCGCAGTCTGGCCGGATCGCCGAGCGCGCGGAACTCCAGTACGCGGTCGGGCAACATGCGCGGCAGGTAGAAGCTGTGCGCTGCCGCCGACGGCAGCCGGAGCAGTTCGCGCAGATCCACTTCATCGTCGATCGGCCAGTAGATCGCCACATGGTGGGCGTTGCGGTAGTGTTGTGACGCCGCGAGGTGTGCGGCGATCGCGAGCGAGGCATGATTGCGCGCCTTTGCATCGAACGCTGCACGCGCGGTTCGGCAATGCTGGCGCAACTCCTTGCGGAGGGACATCGGAGGCCTCCGGGATGCGTTCGGGCGCAGTGCGTGGGATGGTGTGGGATTCCCCGGGACTACCGCTGCCGGCGTCGCCCTTGAACCCGGTGGTTCAAGGTGGCGGACTCCGTGACGCGTCGGGCTTTCCGTCGAGCGGACATGCACACCTGCGCCTGCTGGAGACCTCCGTATCGGTTTGAATCGGCTCCAGGACTAACTGGCTGGCGAATAGCCCAGGGAATCGGGACTGAGTATATCAGCGGATTGCCGATCCTGCTCCCTCGCTGGATCTCACTGGATCTCGATCTGGCGGTAGCTGCCGAGCGTGTCGTCGATCCTGGCGGTCAGCCGACGCAGGCGATCACCAAGATCCTGGCTGCCCTTGTCGGAGAGCTGGCCCTGGCGTATGAGTTCGTGAGCGATGTTCAGCGCTGCCATCACGGCGATGCGCTCGAGGCCGATCACCTTGCCGCTCTGGCGGATCGTGCGCATCTGCTGGTCGAGATAGCGTGCGGACTCGACCAGCGCATCGCGCTCACCGGCGGGGCAGGCAACCTGGTAATCCTTGTCCAGGATATGTACGCGTACGGTCTGCGGTGTATCGGCGCTCACGTTTCCTGCTCCAGCGAGCGCAGCCGCCCGATCATTGCCTCGACCTTGACCCGGGCGTCTTCGTTCTTGCGCAGCAGCTGGGCGCGTTCGTCACGCAGCATGCGTTCCGCCGCGCGCAGCGTACGGATCTCCTGATCCATCCCCGCACAGAGACGAATCAGTTCGTCCACACGCTGTTCCAGCGCCTTCAGTTGCTGCAGTTCCATCGACGCCTTCATCGCATCAAGCGGTTCCGGTACTATAAAAGACGCTCTCGAACATGGTCAATTGAACACGCCGAGCCGCCGCGAACAAGCCACCGGCGCCTCAGGGGAGGCGCGCATGCATACTGATCCGGACAGCATTGCCAGAATCGCGGCCGATCTCGCGAGTACGCTGCCCGGTTCGCGCGTGCACGGGGCGCTCACTGGCGGGCTGTGTTGCGGTGCCCCAGACGATGCCGGGTGGTGGGAGCATATCCTCGATGCGGCCATCGGCACGCTGCCTCTGGATCAGCGCCTGCGTCGAATGCTGGCGCTGACCGAGGCTGCGCTGGCGGATCCCGATTGTGGCTTCGAGCCGTTGTTGCCCGATGAATATGCATCACTGTCCGAACGAGTGGCCGCACTCGCCGACTGGTGCGATGCCTTCGTGCTGGCGTTTGCAGCCGGTCGCACCGCGAGATCGGCGACAAGTGACGAAGACACCGAACTGCTGGCAGACCTGAATGCGATCGCTGCCGAGCTCGACCCGGAAGCGGTCGTTTCCGGTGGCGAGGACGACGAGGACGACTTCATGCAGCTCGTCGAATGCGTGCGCGTCGCTGCGCTCAGCCTGTTTGCCTCGCGCGAAGGCGAGGCGTCGGGCGTGCACCATTGAGGGGCGGTCGATGACCGTCGCTGCATTGTCCGGGCGCCCGCGCATCGCCGTGCGCGAATTCGTGCGCCGGCGCCGCGATCTGATGGCGCTGATGGGCGAAGGCAGCATCGCGATCCTGCCCTCGGCGCAGCAGATGGTGCGCAATCGCGACGTGCACTACCCGTTCCGGCAGGACAGTGATTTTCACTACCTCAGCGGCTTTGACGAATCCGATGCGGTGCTGGTGCTGGTACCCGGGCGCCAGCACGGCCAGTACCTGCTGTTCTGTCGCGAGCGTGATCCCGGCCGGGAGAACTGGGAGGGCCCGTGCGCGGGGCCGGAAGGCGCCTGCGCGCGCTTCGGTGCCGACGATGCGTTTCCGGTCGGTGATCTCGACGATATCCTGCCCGGGCTGATCGAGGGGCGCGAGCGACTCTATTACACGATGGGTCGCCAGCCCGGGTTCGACCGCCAGTTGCTGAACTGGATCAACGGTATCCGCGCACGCGCCCGCAGCGGCGCCCGTCCTCCCGGCGAGTTTCTCGACCTGGATCATTGCCTGCACGAACTGCGGCTGTTCAAGAGCGTCGGTGAATTGCGCGCGATGCGCCACGCGGCGACGATTTCTGCCGGTGCGCACCTGCGGGCAATGCGGGCGTGTCGCCCCGGAATGTTCGAATACGAGCTGGAAGCGGAACTGCTGCACGAGTTCCTGCGCCATGGTGCCCGCGCGCCGGCCTACAGCAGCATCGTTGCGGGTGGGGCCAACGGCTGCATCCTGCACTACACCGCCAACGATGGGCCGCTGCGTGCCGGTGAACTGGTGCTGGTCGACGCTGGCTGCGAGTTCGAGCATTACGCTGCCGACATCACGCGCACCTTCCCGGTGAATGGACGCTTCAGCGCGACCCAGCAGGCGCTCTACGAGCTGGTGCTCGCCGCGCAGCTTGCGGCGATCCGTGAAATTGCACCAGGCAGGCACTGGAACGAGCCGCACGATGTGGCAGTGCGCGTGATCACCGAGGGCCTGCGCGACCTCGGCCTGCTCGACGGTGAACCCGCAGAGCTGGTCGAACTGCAAGCCTGGCGTCACTTCTACATGCAGCGCACCGGGCACTGGCTCGGGCTCGATGTGCACGATGTCGGCGATTACAAGGTCGGTGGCGCGTGGCGTGTGCTGGAGCCGGGCATGGTGCTGACCGTGGAGCCAGGTATCTACGTTGCACCGGACAACCGCGAGGTGGCACCGAAGTGGCGGGGCATCGCGATCCGTATCGAGGACGCCGTGGCAGTCACGCGCAGCGGCCACGAAGTGCTGAGTGCCGCAGCGCCGAAGACGGTGGACGAAATCGTGCATGAGATGGCGGGAAGCGCATGAGCCGCAAGGATTGCGATGTCCTGATCGTGGGCGGCGGTATGGTCGGTGCAAGTCTGGCGTGTGCGATGGCTCGCAGCGTGCACCCGTGGCGCGTCACGCTGATC
>DAOLKH010000199.1:0-4368 GCA_035331685.1 Pseudomonadales bacterium | reverse complement strand
GCATCGAAGGCCGCGCCGAACGCATGGGTAATGCGGAAGCGCTGAAGTACTTTCTGATGCGACCGCGCGAAAGCCAGCTTGCCGCGTGGGCTTCGGCGCAGAGCCGTCCGCTGTCATCGCGAGCGCTGCTGGAAGACGAATTCGCGCGGTTGAAGCAGAAGTTCGCCGACGGCCGGATTCCGTTGCCGACGTTCTGGGGCGGCTATCGCGTGGTGCCCGATGCGTTCGAGTTCTGGCAGGGGCGGCCAAACCGCCTGCACGATCGCTTCAGCTACCGGCGCGGCGAAGACGGGCAGTGGCAGATCGAACGCCTCGCTCCCTGAGATGGGCTGCACATTCGAAGGCGTCGTCACGCGTTGGTCATGCCGGCGCTCGAGGGGCTTTGCCGCAGTCTGGTCAGGACGGTGAGGCTTGCAGCGAGTAGCCTGCGTGGCGGTCTCGCCCCAGCAGCGTGACCAGATGCGGCAGAGCGGCAGCGAGCGCCGCCTCCAGCGTCCACGGCGGATTGATCACGAAGACGCCGCTGCCGTAAAGACCCTGGTTATCGGCGCCGGCCACCACCAGTTCGGCGCGCAACCAGCGCTCGGCCCCGAGTGCCGTGAGGCGCGCCGGCAGTTCCCTGGCCTCGCGGCGTGCGATCAACGGATACCACACCAGGTAGACGCCGGTGGCAAAGCGCTGCAGCGCCTGCTGCAGCGCGCCGGACAGTCGCGTGTAGTCTTCGCGCATTTCGTAGGACGGGTCGATCAGCACCAGCGCGCGGCGCGGCTCCGGCGGCAGCAGCGCCTTCAGCGCGGTGAAGCCGTCACTGTTGTGCACATGGCAGTGGGCAGTGGCGAAATCGCGTGCGAGCTGCGCGTGGTCGGTTGGGTGCAGTTCGTGCAGCCAGAGGTGGTCGGACGCACGCATGCGTGCACGCGCGATCCACGGTGAACCGGGGTAGTGCTGCAGCTGGCCGTGCGGGTTCAGTTCGCGCAGCAACGTGACGTGGCTCGCCAGTGCGCCAGGGAGCGCGTCGGCTGCCCACAGGCGCGCCACGCCGTCGAGATGCTCGCCGTACCCGGCCGCAGGGCCATGGGCAAGCGTGTAACAGCCGGCGCCCGCGTGCGTATCGATGTACCAGAACGGCTTGTCCTTGCCCGTCAGGTGGTCGAGCACCTGCAGCAGTGTCACGTGCTTCAGTACATCGGCGTGGTTGCCTGCGTGGAATGCGTGCCGGTAGCCGAGCATGGTGTACCCCTGTTTGCGCGCGGCTATTCAAGCAGTTAGCGTGTGCGCTGACAAATCGACGCAGCGCCTGCGATTCGCGACAACGGGAGGGGCAACACGGTGAGGATCGAGCTGCTGATGACCGGCAACGAGCTGATGAGCGGCGTGACCGTCGATTCGAATTCGGCGCTGATCGCGCGCACGCTCGAACCGCTGGGTCTGCGTATCGGCGGCAAGGTCACGGTCGGTGACGACGATGCACGCATCCGCTGCGAGCTGTTGCGCCTGGCCGAGCGCTGCGAGGTGCTGATCGTCAACGGCGGGTTGGGTCCCACCAGCGATGATCTCACCGCACAGGTGGTCGCGGCTGCTGTCGGGGTGGCGTTGCACGAACATCCCGAGGCGCTGGCGCAGGTCGCTGCGTGGTGTCGCAGCCGTGGTGTTGCGCTCAGCGCGGCCAACCGCAAGCAGGCGCTTCTGCCTGAAGGCGCCAGCGTGGTGCCGAATGCCACCGGCAGTGCACCGGGCTTCAGGCTGCGCATCGGCACCTGTGAGGTCATCTGCACTCCCGGTGTGCCGAGCGAGCTGCAGCGCATGCTCGATGCGCAGATCGTGCCGTGGCTCGTGGAACGCTGCCCGCAGCGCGAGCCGCTGGTGATCACGCGACTGCAGTTGTTCGGCATCGGCGAGTCGGCGCTGCAGCAGCGCATCGATGCGGAAATGCCCGACTGGCCGGCCGAAATCGAACTCGGTTTCCGTGCCGGCATACCGACCGTCGAGCTGAAGGTGACGAGCGTGCGGCGCGCCGACGAGGCGGCGCGCATCCGCTGCGAGCAACGCGTGCAGGAGCTGTTTGCCGGGCACATCATCGGCAGCGGCAGCGTCACCCTGCAGGGTCGCGTGGTGGAGCTGCTCGCCGCGCACGGCAAGCGGGTGACGACGGCAGAGTCGTGTACCGGCGGACTGATCACCGCGTTGCTGACCGAAGTGCCCGGCGCTTCGCAGGTGTTCGAGGCGGGCGTCGTCGCGTATTCGAACCGGATCAAGCAGCACTTGCTGGGCGTAGAAGCGGCAACGCTGCGCGAGCATGGAGCGGTCAGCGAAGCGGTGGTGCGCGCGATGGCGAAGGGAGCGCTTGCGTTGAGCGGCGCCGATCTCGCGGTCGCAGTGTCGGGGATTGCCGGCCCAGACGGTGGCAGCGAAGAAAAACCGGTTGGCACCGTCTGGATCGCATGGGGAAGTTCCTCGCGGCTGCAGGCACGCGAGCTGTATTTTCCGCTCGAACGCAAGCGCTTCCAGGCGATGGTCGCTGCGACCGCACTCGACCTGTTGCGACGCGAGCTGCTGGGAATCGAATCGCCGCCGCGCTACTTCCGCGATCGGGCTCCGCTGCCGCGCTGACCTTGCGCCAGCGCTCAGAGCGCTTCGGGACGTTCGAGGTGTTCACGCAGCGCATCGAGAAAACGTGCTGCTTCCCCGATATCGACTGCGCGTTGATCGAAACTCAACGACAGCGGCAGCACCGGTTCCACCATCGGCACTCCGTCCCGCACGACCACTGCCTGGGCGATCCGTCCGGCGGCGACGATCGCAACCTGTGGCGTTGGCGCGGCGAGCTGCGCCGTCTCCACGCCGAGCGTGCCGAAATCCACCAGTGAAATCGTCGCTGCATCCGCCTGTTCGTGTGGCGATGAATGCACCGACACATTCGCACGCAGCTCCTCCAGGCGGGCTGGCAGTGTGTCGTCATCGAGCGCGGCAGCGTCGCGCAGCACCGGCGCGCAAGTCCTCGTCATCGCGCCGATCACAAGTCCGATATTTACCGTCGGGTGTTCGCAGCGCATCAGACGCTCTGGATCGAACCAGCAATTCAGCGCGGGTTCGAGCGTGCAGGCATGCACCACGGCGCGAATCAGGCGCTGCTGCGATTGTGTGCCTTCGAGCCATGCGCCTGTAGGGGCTCGTGCGTGCACCGATGCGGTCATCGCTTCGCGCGCGCCAGCCATCTGTACGGCAATGGTGCGGCGTGCTGCGTCGAGTTCGCGCCACAGGATGGGCGCGGTCTCGTGCAACATCGTCGTCGTGCCGTCGGCATCGATCGCGTCGTCCACATCGCTTGCGGTGATCGATTCGAGTTCGTGGCGCAGTTCGCGCGCCAGGCGACGCGCCGCCGTCGATGCGCGCACCGATGCTGGTGCGCTCCTGGCTGCCGTGACCGGGGCGTCGGTTGCCGTCGATGATGTGTCACGCGCTGCGCCAGCGAGCGCAAGCGCGTCGGCGTGTGATGCGGCGGTGAGACGCAGCAGTATGGTGCCGGCCGGGATACGCTCGCCTTCGGCAACGTCGCACGCGGCGATGCGCCCGCTGCGTGGCGCCGGAACCTCGATATGTGCCGTGGCGGTCTCCACCGCCAGCAGCGGCTGGCCGGCACGCCGATCTCGACGGTTGTCGCCATGCGCAGGGGTGAAGCATCGGCGATGCCACCGGCTACGCTGCGCGCCCATGAGCGACCTCCTGATCACTGCGTTTGGCGGCAAGGTTTTCGGCGTCGATCGTCACACCGGCGCCATCGCGTGGCGCTTCGCCTTCAGCGAGTACAACGGCTCGACCGTCGAGCTCTTCTTCCCCACCCCGGATCGCGTGCTCGCGGTGACCAGCAACTACCTGGGCGTGCTCGAGCGGGCGACGGGCGCGGTGATCAAGCAGCTCGAGCGCAAGGACAAGGCGGCCAACCACCGCCCGGTCGCGATCCTCGACGGTCAGCAGCTCATCATCGGCTCGCAAGGCACCCTCGCCTGCTACTCGCTCGACCTCGAGCTGCAGTGGGACCAGCAGTTCAAGGGCGAAGGCACCGCCCCCACCGCGCTCGGCTTCCCCGGCAACGTTCGGCAGGCCGACGACCGCGGCGCGAAGTAGACGCGAGGGTTCCATGCGACTGGGCTACCTCGTCCCCACGTTGTTCTTCGGAGCGTTCGCCGCGCTCGGCTTCTTCCTCGCCCACCGCAAGGCGAAGAAGGTGAAGTTCTTCCAGCAGGAAGAGCTCGAGGTCGGCCAGGTGACGCAGGCCGCGGTGTGCAAGGTGCACGGCGTCGTCGCCACGCCGCAGCCGATCATCGCGCCGTTCAGCCCCGCGACGGCCACGCCGTCGACCGTCGCCTC
>DAOLKH010000198.1:0-4371 GCA_035331685.1 Pseudomonadales bacterium | reverse complement strand
GTTGTCGATGCGCGCGCGCGCCTTCAACGATCGCTCGACCGGATTCAGGCGCGCCTCGGTCGCGGCCACGGTGCCGCTGAACTCGCGTCCTTCGAATGCGGGGCTGGTTGCGAGCAGTGCGGCTCCGCTGTGCAGCGCGCCGAGCTGTGCGGCAGGCACCGTGAAGTCGAGCTGCAGCGAGCTGATGTCGTCGAGCGTGGTGATCAGCGTGTCCGGACCGACCAGCGCGCCCGGACTCACGCGCCGCAATCCGAGCACGCCGTCGAACGGCGCCCGCAAGGTGCGGTCCGCAAGTGCGGCTTCTGCGCCCGCAAGTCGTGCCCGCGCCACGTCGCGCAGCGTGAGGCGCGCATCGAGTTCGGTACGTGCGACCAGTCTGCGTGCAACCAGATCCTCGATGCGGCGCAGTTCGCGTTCCTGTTCCTGCAGGTTGGCGCGCGCTTCTGCGAGCTGCGCGCGTTCCTCGTCCTGTTCGAGTTCCACCAGCAAGGCGCCGCGGCGTACCGCCTGGCCGTCTTCAAAGTGCAGGGAACGTACCGTTTCGCTGACCACCGGGCGCAGCTCGACCGAGTCCCATGCCGCCGTCGTTCCCAGCGCTTCGACGTGATCCGCGATCTGTGCGCGCGTCACGACGGCGGCGCGCACCGCAGGACGGGCCGCCTTGAATACCGGCTCCGGTGCCAGCCGTTCGCGACTCAGGTACCAGCCACCGCCTGCAGCCGCCGCGACACAGAGCAGTATTGCCAGCGAGCGCATTGGTTTCACGGCGGGCTATTCCGCAGCGTGGCCGATCACCGAGCGCAGTGTTTCCAGCGCCGGCGCGTACCAGTACGAACCGGAGATCGGTGTGCTGAACTCGGTGAGGCGGTCCAGCAGCCCGTCCTCGGAGCGACCGAACATGCGGTCGAGCTGCATCGCGAACACCATGATTTCGCGCGAGAACGCGAGGAAATACAGCCCGTGCTGGCGCAGTCCGCCCCACGGCACGCTGCGGCGGTAGATCTTCAGCTCCTCGCCGTCGATGTCGATTTCGACGCGCTTCACGTGCGCAGTCGGCGGTGCGTCCTCGAGTTCGATGCTGTCGGGCCGGGTGCGTCCGACCACTGCTTCCTGCTCGGCCTGCGCGAGTCCGCCGAAACGCTCGAGATCGTGTACCCACTGCTGGGTCAGCACGAAGCTGCCTGCAGCCCCGGTCATGCCGGCGGGAATCAGCGCTGCTGCACGTGCTTCCTCACCTTGCGGGTTTGCAGTGCCGTCGATGAAGCCGGTGAGATCGCGCGAGTCGAGGTGCCTGAAGCCGTGCAGCTCGAGTTCGAGCGTGGCGATGCCCGCGAGTGCGCGCCCGATCGCGAGCGCACACTGCAGGTTCAGGTCGTGACGCTCGCCGTGCAGCCAGAACAGCAGGTCGCCCTGCGTGCCGGGTGCGGTACGGTCCTGCTGGCCGAGAACCGCGTGGAACGCGATGAAGTTGTCGGGCACTGCATCCGGCGCGAGGCGCTCCCACGCGTCGCGCCCGAAGGCGAGCAGCACGCTGGTCTCTGCGGGGCATGCATCCAGGGCTGCGGCCAGTGAGCGCTTCAGCGCGTCCTGGCGCCAGCCCGGGCGCAGGTGAAATTCGAGAAAGTAGTGGTGTGGCGTATTCTCGCGGAAAATCGCCGGCTGTGGCGTCGGCATCTGCGGGTCTCCGGTGCGCTGGCAGTGCATGAGCGAGGGCAAAACTATCACGGTCTGCAGACACGTGACAGGCCCGCCGCCGTGCTGTACTTGCTGGAATCGCCTCACTAAACTCAGGCCGCCCGCGCGTCACGCGCGTGGCGTGGCGGGCCAGGAAAGATTGTGGATACTGATTTCGGACGAATTCTCGCCGCTCTCGGTGACGCACGCGATAGCGCGCTGTTGCGCTCGATCCGTCGTGGTATCGAGAAGGAAAGCCTGCGCATAACGCCGCAGGGCCGGCTCGCACAGACGGCGCACCCGCCTGCGCTGGGTTCCGCGCTGACGCATCCATCGATCACGACCGATTACTCGGAAGCGCTGCTCGAGTTCATCACCGGTGCCCACACCGAACTTGCGGCCACGCTCGATGAGCTCGATCGCATCCATCGCTACGTGCACACCGGAATCGGTGACGAGCTGCTGTGGGCGGCGAGCATGCCGTGCGTGCTGGAGCGCGACGAGGACATACCGGTGGCGCGCTACGGCAGCTCGAACGTGGCGCTGATGAAGACCGTCTACCGCATGGGGCTCGGCTGGCGCTACGGTCGCCTGATGCAGACCATCGCGGGCGTGCACTACAACTTCTCTTTGGGCGATGCGTTCTGGGTATGGCTGCACGCACACATTGCGAGCGAGCTGCCGCTGCGTGATTTCAGGACGGCACGCTACTTCGGGCTGATCCGCAATTTCCACCGCAACGCGTGGTTGCTCGTCTACCTGTTCGGTGCATCACCGGCGCTGTGCTCCACGTTCATCGGTGGCCGTTCGCACCGGTTGCGGCCGCTCGGCAACGGCACCCTGCACGCGCCGTTCGGCACGTCGCTGCGCATGGGCGATCTGGGTTACCAGAGCAGCGCGCAGCGCCGCATCGACATCTCGTACAACAGCCTGGACCAATACGTTGGGGCCCTGCAGCGTGCGATCTGCGAACCGCATCCGGACTACGAGCGCATCGGGGTGCGTGACGGCGATTCGTGGCGGCAACTGAACACCAGCCTGCTGCAGATCGAGAACGAGTTCTACGCGCCGATCCGTCCCAAGCGCGTCGCGCGCAGCGGTGAATCGCCGCGGCACGCGCTCGCCGAGCGCGGGGTGGAGTACATCGAGGTTCGCTGTCTCGATCTCGATCCGTTCGAGCCGATCGGCATCGCTGCAGAGACCGCACGTTTCCTCGACGCATTCCTGCTTTGCTGCCTGTTGCAGTCGAGTCCGCCGTCGGATGCCGCAGAGCGGGGTGTTGCGCGCGAGAACCTGCTCGCGGTGGTGGAACGCGGTCGCGATCCGGCGCTGCGTCTGCGAGCATCCGACGGACGCGAAACCGGATTGCGCGCGTTCGGCGAGATATTGCTTGCCGATGTCGATGCGGCGGCCGGGCTGCTCGATCGCGCGTATGGCGGCGACGGCTACTGCGCCAGCGTCACCGCGCAGCGGGAAAAGCTGCGCGATCCCGATGCAACGCCTTCGGCGCGTGTGCTGGCGACGCTGCGCAGCAGCGGAGAATCGTTTTTCCGCTTTGCGATGGAGCGTTCGCGTGTGCACCATGCGCATTTCCTCGCACGGCCGCTCGATGCGGCATCGAATGCGGAGTTCGTACGCCTTGCGCGCAAGTCGCTCGAGCAGCAGGCAGCGCTCGAAGCCGCCGACACGTTGCCGTTCGAACGCTACCTCGCGAACTACTACGCACAATAGCCCGTACGTGAACCACCTGGCACATTTCCATCTTGCCGCCGGGTGTGAGTTCCTGGTGCTGGGCGCATTGCTTGGCGACTACCTGAAGGGGCCGCTGGATGGAACGCTGCCGCCGGCGCTCGAGCGTGGTGTGCGGCTGCACCGGCGCATCGATGCCCTGACCGACAGCGATGCGGCGTTGCGGCTGCTGCGAAGCCACTTCACTGGTGGTGAACGCCGGCTTGCCGGCATCGTGCTCGACGTGTTTCTCGACCACCTGCTTACGCGGCACTGGGAGCGTTTCTCGGCCACGCCGCTACCGGTCTTCGCCGGGGAGGTCTGTACCACGCTCGTGCGCCACCACCAGCGTCTGCCGGTGGCAGCGCAACAGCAGGCAACGCGCATCACGCAGCATGAACTGCTGCAGCGTTACGGTGACGCGGCGGTCGTCGACGGAACGCTCGAGCATATCGGGGAGCGCCTTGGCTGTTCCGTGCAGATGCGCGCAACGGTGGCGCGGGCGTGGGAGCGTCTCGACGCCGTGGAGGCGGCCTTCCTCGACTTCTATCCGCGTCTGCAGACCGTGGCCGCGACACAGGAGTTTCGGACCAACCTCAGCGCTGGGCGATGAACGAAGTGAACAGCAGGTCCTGGACCCCGTCGCTCTCGACCACGCGCCGTACGGCGTCCAGCGCTTCCAGGCGCAGGGTTTCGCGTTGTTCGGGCGAGTCGAGTGCGTCCGGATCCTGGCGACTGAACAGCATGATCAGTTCGTGACGCAGTGCGGGCGTGTGGAGCTGCACCAGTGACGCTGCCTGCTTGTTCGCGCGCAGCGTCACCTCGATCTTGAGGAATCCGATTCTTCCCGTGCCGCCGACGTTGACCACGAAGGGGGGCGACATCGCGATGTACTCGAAATCGCGTCCCCCGTCCGCGGGCTCTTCCGCGGAACTCGCCAGCGTGGCAACTGGCAGCAGCCACAGCACG
>DAOLKH010000197.1:0-4391 GCA_035331685.1 Pseudomonadales bacterium | reverse complement strand
AGCGGCGGCGATGTGTACTGGCGCCTGATCGATCCCGACGGGCGCACGGTGTTCGGGCCGCGCTACATGAACTGGACTGACGGCAGCTCGGATCAGGACGTGCTGATGCTGGCGAAGAGCGGCAGCTACACGCTGCTGATCGAGGGGCGTTACTACACCACCGGCACCGCGAGCTATACGTTCAATGTGCAACCGGTGAGTGACGACGAGGCGACGCTGACGCTCGATACGCGCGTGGATGGCGGCATCGCACACACGGGACAGCGCGATCTGTACCACTTCACACTCACCGCGCCAACACGGCTCTACTTCGACTCGCTGACCAACAACTCCGTGCTGAGCTGGTCGCTCACCGGCCCGACGGGCACCGAAGTGGCAGGACGTTCCTTTATCAGCAGCGATTCCTACGACGGCACCAGCCTGTTCACGCTGCCGGCAGGAGACTACACGCTGACCGTCGACGGCAGCGGCGATGCCACCGGCGACTACGCCTTCGTGCTGCGCAATCTGGCGAGCGCCACCGCGCTCACGCTGGGTGATCCCGTCAGCGGGAGCCTGGATCCGGCCAACGCGACCGCCGTGTATCGCTTCGAGGGTACGAGCGGCGATCGGCTGCTGTTCGATATCCTCGCGCGCAGTGGCGGCGACGTGTACTGGCGGCTCGTCGACCCCAGCGGGCGCACGGTGTTCGGGCCGGCGAACATGAACTCCACCGGCTACGACGTCGGGCCGGTGACGCTGGCGCGTGACGGTAGCTACACGCTGTTCGTCGAGGGTCGTCGCGACAGAGCCGATGCGACGAGCTACGCCTTCCGCGTGCAGCCCGTCGTCGACGACGTGGTCAATATCGTGCCGGGCGAGAACTACGGCGTCGACGACCATTTCGTTCCCGGTGTGATCGACGGTGCGCTGCAGCTCGATCAGTACCGCTGGGCCGAGGTCGCGCACGACGACGCGCTCGCGATGACCGGCACACTGAGCTTCGAGGCCTGGTTTCGCGTCGATGCGTACACGGGCACCTGGCAGGCGCTTGCCTACAAGGGCAATGGCAACGCCAACCAGCGCTCGTTCACTCTGTGGCTGAACTCGGCCGGTTACCTGACCCTCTCGTCAGGCAACAACCAGAATCAGGGCATCAACACGGCGAACGGTTCGGTCAGGCTCGGACAGTGGCAGCACGTCGCGGCGGTGATGGACCGCGACACGGGTGTGATGAAGCTCTACCTCGATGGGGTCGAGGCAGCGAGCGGTGCGCTGAGTACCAGTCCCTCGGCATCCAACACGAACCCCCTGTACCTCGGTGGCGTGCGTGAAGGCTGGGGGAGTTTCGTTGGCGTGCTGGACGAGGTGCGCGTATGGAACCTGGCACGCAGCGCCGGGCAGATCGCGGCCGACTATGCGAGTGCGCTGCAGGGTGACGAGACCGGGCTGGTGCTGTACCTGCCGGCCGACGAGACCACGGGCCGCACGCTGGTGGATGCGAGCGGCAACGCACACGATGCGACGGTGCGCACGCTGTGGGATGCCACCAGTGGCGTGGTTGCCGGGCGCGTTGCCACCGGCGAAAGCGACTACTACCGCTTCACGCTGGATGAGGAACGCACGTTTTATTTCGACTCACTGCTCGACAGCTATTACATGCGCTGGTACCTCGGCGGTCCACGCGGCAGCGTGGTCAGTGACCGGCCGTTCCAGCAGAGCGACGCGAGCGACGGCACGAGCATCCTGACGCTGGCGCCGGGTGACTACGAGCTGCGCGTGACGGCAACACCGGGCAACGGTGGCAGCTACGCATTTCGCCTGCTCGACCTTGGCGATGTGTCGGTACTGCCACTCGGCGAGACCGTCAGCGGGCAACTGCGCCCCGGCAACGAGACCGACGCCTACCGTTTTGACGCGAGCGCGGGGGATCGCCTGTTCTTCGACGTGACCGCAGTCACTGGCGGTGCGCCGTACTGGCGCCTGCTCGACCCGTGGGGACGCACGCTGTGGGGGCCGAACTACCTGCCCTACGACGACGTCGGGCTGCGCACACTGCCGTGGTCGGGCACCTACACGCTGCTGGTCGAAGGGCGTCGCGACCAGCTCGGCGCGGTGACCGACTACGGTCTGCGCGTGCTGCCGGTTGCTGACAGCACGGTGGCGATCGCGCCTGGTGTTGCGAGCGGCATGGAGCCGCGCTGGGCCGAAGGGCGACTCGGCGGCGCGATCGCCCTGAATGGCCTCCAGTACCTCGAGATCGCCGATGATCCGGACGTCGAGATCGGCAGTGCTGCAATCACCATCGAGGCGAACGTCTACATCGAACGCTTCGGGAGCACCTGGACACCACTGTTCTACAAGGGCACCGGTAATACGGCGCGCAGTTACGCGGTCTGGCTGCAGAACAACGGTTCGGTCTGGATCGGCAGCGCCGACGCGAGTGGTCAGCAGGGTGTGCAGAGTGCGGCCGGCGTGCTGACTGCCGGCGAATGGCACCACGTCGCGGTGGTGTTCGACCGGACGAATGGCAGCATGCGGCTGCTGGTCGACGGGGTAGAGCGTTTGAGCGGTGCGCTGCGCAAGCAAACCGCTCTCGATCAGGACGTACCCCTGCTGGTCGGCTACGCTCCGGAGCCTTCCACGGATCATAGCGGATTGCTCGGACGCATCGACGATCTGCGCATCTGGCAGAGCGCACGCAGCAACGAGCAGATCGCTGCGGCGAAAGACGCCGTGCTTGCGGGCGACGAAGCGGGTCTGGTTGCCTGGCTGGAGGCCGATGAAACGGCGGGTGACACGCTCGCGGACGCCAGTGGCCACGGCAACGCGGCGCGCGTACGGGCACGCACCGACGGCGTGGTGTACGGCGCCATCGCCACACCGGGACAACGCATACGGCACACCTTTACGCTCGACGAGCCAGGGCGGCTCTACTTCGATGCGCTGACCAACAGCAGCTCGCTGCGCTGGACGCTCGAGGGGCCGCGCGGCGTGATCGTCTCCGAGCAGCGCTTCGACCAGAGCGACTCCTGGGACGGCAGGAGCAACACGAGTGTGTTCGACCTGCCAACGGGTGATTACACGCTGAGCGTGCGCGATACGGGCGACGGCACGCCCGCCTTCGCGTTCCGGCTGCTCGATCTGGCGGCGGCCGCTACGATCACGCCCGGCACGCCGGTGTCGGGACGGCTCAGTCCGGCGAAGCAGACGATGGCCTACCGCTTCAACGCGAGCGCCGGGCAGCGGGTCTACCTGGATCGTATCGACGACAGCGGTGGCGATACCTACTGGCGGCTGGTCGATCCGTTCGGGCGCAACGTGTTCGGTCCGACCGCGTTCAACGCCGACGCCGGCCTGGTCACGCTGGCATGGGACGGTGAGTACACGCTGCTGCTCGAGGGTCGCGTGCAGCCCGCTGGCGACGCGCTCTACACGTTCAACGTGCAGCCGGTCAGCGACACGCAGACGGCGCTGACGCTGGGTGCCACCGTCGCGGATACGATCGCACACGCCGGTGATCGGCATCTCTATACCTTCACGCTCGACGCCGCGAGCCGGCTCTATTTCGATTCGCTGACGAACAGCAGTGCGTTCAGGTGGTCCTTGAACGGGCCACGCGGGGCCGTGGTCTCGAGCCGCGCGTTCAACGCCAGCGATTCCGCCGATTTCAGCGCGTCGCCCGTGCTCGATCTGGTGGCCGGTGACTACACGCTGATCGTCGACCCCGACACGGACACGGTGGGCGACTACGGCTTTCGCCTCCTCGATCTGGGGCAGGCAACGGAACTCGCCATCGGCGATACCGTTTCAGCCACGCTCGCCAGCGGGCGCGAGACGCTCGCCTATCGCATCGACGCACCGGCGCGCAGCCGCTTCCTGTTCGACCTGCTCGCCGAGAGCCGCAACACGGCGTACTGGCGCCTGATCGATCCGTGGGGCGACGTGGTCTTCGGGCCGTCGAACATGGACGATGTCCACGCCACGCTGCGCGATGCCGGCACGTACATCCTGCTCGTCGAAGGAAGGAGCAGCGAGAGCAATCCGGTCGAGTTCAGTTTTCGGGTTACGGACACGGCGCTGCCGAACCCGGACAACCACACGAACCAGGATTTCGACGCTCCGGGCCTGCCTTACGTGGGTGCGAGCTATGGTGCCAGCGTGGCGCCGATGGTGCTGCAGGCAGGCTACTTCCCGCTGACTCTGTCGTACAACGACGTCGGCGTGGCGGATACGGTATTTACCGGCGCGCCGGACGACGCTTCCGCCGGGCTTGGCAAGGACGGCATGGTCGTCTACGACCTCGGCGGCTATCGCCTGATCGACGGCAGCGGCGGTGATCTCAACGTCTACGAAATCGACAGCGGTGTGCCCGAGTTCGATGCCGTGCGCGTCGAGGTGAGCCTCGATGG
>DAOLKH010000196.1:0-4404 GCA_035331685.1 Pseudomonadales bacterium | reverse complement strand
ACTGCCGCGTCACTGAAGCTGCGCCGCAACAGCGTGGCCAACTGTGGCGAGCGATTCGGATCGACCTCGAAGCCTGTCGCGCACGCGAATGCATTCAATGACCTCGGAAACCTCAGATCGGCGTCACGGGTTGCCACCTCCCCGCGCGGCCCGTCCGCAAGCGCTCGCGTGGCGATGTACGCCGCTTCGTCAGCCTTCCCGGCTGCACTGTCCGTGGCGGGTGGGGGGGGGAGTATTGCCAGGCTGTCCGGCAATGCGTCGTGCGCCAGATAGCCCTTCGGAAAACCAGGAAACAGCTCGCCGATTTTTGCCATATCCGTCAACGGCACCGGTTCGGACCGCTGAAGCACGCAACCCTGCAGCGCGACGCACACGATGCCCAGGGTGCAAATGATCGAAACAAGTTTCTTGTTGGTCATCTTCATCGTATCCCTCACCTCTCTGGTTTTTTCGCGTTAGTGCAGGTCGGCATTCATGCCGACGGATGTTCGTGGGTCGGCATTCATGCCGACTGGAATTTTGCATCGACATCTGTCGAGTTGAAACCCGAGCCACACCGTTGAAACCCGACCTGCGTCACCTCGGGTTGCAAAGCGTTTGCTTTGCACCATTCACAATCACTTCAGCCGGTTTCCACGCCAGGCGGCGATCAACGGCACACGCATTTCCGCCTCGCTGGGCCCGCCGTGCATGCCAACGAAGTGCATCGATGCACCGTCACCGACGACTTCGACAAGGGTAACGGGTTTCCGCGGCACAAGAATATGGGTACCCAGCCTGCCGCTCAGCGCATCCCCCCTCCCGAACCAGCCCGCCTCGAGCAATCCCCGCGCTGTATGCACGGTAAAGGCATCACCCAGCTCGGCGGCAACCGTCCCGGCAAAGCCCTCTCTCGCCGCTTCGCGTACGTGGCAGAACGGAACGCGCGGTTCACCGCTCAACGGGCGCTCCAGGCATGCTGCCAGTGCCGGATGGTCATTGAGTCGCAGTTGATCTGCTGCTGCGATGTCGATGAATCCATGATCTGCCGTCGCAAACACCAGTACACCGCGCTGACGTACCCGCTCGACGAGCTGCCCGAACCAGGCATCGAGCCGATGCACCATCGCACGAGCCTTCTCGCTCGCACACCCGGCCAGGTGGCTCACGGTATCGAAATGCGGCAGATAGACGAAGACGCTGGCCGGACCGTTCGCCTCGTCCAGCAGCGCTTCGACCTGGTCGCAGACTTCGTCGAGACTGTGGTAACCGATGATGGTCGAGCCCGCGTATGCATGTCGTGAAAAAACGGTATCGGCTATCTGGATCGGCAGCACGGAAAATGCCGGCGCTGCGGATCGAACCATCCAGGGCACCCATTCCCAGACATCCAGTGCCTCCACGCCACGCGTCGGATTGCCGGGAACATCCATGGGCAGGGTCTGGATGATCTCACCCAATCGCTCGGCCCACATCAGCCAGGCTGGATTGCCGTGCATTGCCGGTGGCGCCGCAGCCGACAGGCTCGACAGGCCTGGCGCCGTACTCGACGGAAACACCGAATCGAGGGTACGCCACCTGAAATGCGACAGAACACCGCCCGGTGCGTGCATGGCAAGCAGCTGCTCGCCCAGGCCATCCATGAGTACGAATACGGCCTGCTGCGCAGATTCCAGCGCAACGGCAAAAGTCTCGTCGGCCAGGAGCGGAAAATCAGCCGCAACGCCGGATGGCGTCTGTGGCCGGCCGGTACCCGACGCTGGCGCAGCAAAACGCGCTGCCAACGAAGCCGCCAGTGACGCAATGCTCGTACCGCGTGTGAAATCCGTGGGCGCCGAGCGCATCAACGATGAAGAAGATTGCTTCAACAGCATGCTCCTACCCCGCCTGTATAGCCTGATCACACGGCGACGATTGGTTGTGAGCAGTTATGGTATCAGCGCTGCGCCGGCGGCTGCGTCGCGTCATCGAACGCCAACGTACGATCCTCGGCATCGTGCTGCGCGAGGTGCAGCACAAGCTCGCTTCGGCCACGACCGCATCACTGCTGAGCCTGCATCGACTGCAGGTTGTGATGGCGCGGGACGAACGTATCCGCACCCAGCAGACGAAGGACAAGAACAAGCTCTAGGCGCTGCATGCGTCAGAGGTCGAGTGCATCTCGAAGGGGAATACACGCACCCGTACAAATTCGACGTGAAGGCGCGTCTTGCAGTGACGCATCAGCGCGGGTTGATCGTCGACCTGGGATACCGCGGAAACAGTGAAATGGCGGAGAGGGTGGGATTCGAACCCACGGTAGGGTTACCCCTACTCTTGATTTCGAGTCAAGCCGATTCAACCGCTCTCGCACCTCTCCGAACAGGCGTCGCGTTGAAGCGGCGCGTAGTGTAGCAGCAGAGAACTTTCGGGCAAGTGCTATTTTCCCGGTGTTTCCCGGCCTGTTTTTCCGCCTTGAGGTCGGCCTTCAGGCCACTCACCACCCGGGCCGCATTCAGGCAATCTGCAACCACTCGCAACCGGATTCCTGGTCGGCGAGGTGCAGTTGCGCTGCGCTGCCGTTCAGCGCGCCTTCGAGCGCTGAACGCGCAAGCGCCGGCGCGTTGTTCTGCTCGCTCAGGTGGGCAGCCACCACGTGCTGCAATGCGCCGCGTTCCACGCTTGCGAGCAGTACGGCAGCCTGCGAGTTGCTGAGGTGGCCATAAGCGCCGCCGACACGCTGCTTCAGCGGCCACGGGTACGGGCCGTTTGCAAGCATGTCGGGATCGTGGTTCGCCTCGAGCACCAGCGCGTCGCAGCATGCATAGCTGGCACGCACCGATGGGGTGACCGTGCCCAGATCGGTGAGCACGCCGAGCCGACAGGAACGGTGACTCAGCACGAACTGGCAGGGTTCGCGCGCATCGTGCGCCACGGTAACCGGCAGCACGTCGATATCGCCCACGCGCACCTCGCGCTCGGCGAGCAGCACTTCCACCCGCAGTCCGTCGAAGCGGGCCACCTTTGCGGTGCCTGCCGTCGCAAACACCGTGATGCCGTGTCGGCGGGCCACCGCGGCAACACCGCCCACGTGATCGCTGTGCTCGTGCGTGACGAGAATGCCGTCGATGTCGCGCGGGTGCATGCTGCGCTGTGCCAGGCGGCGTTCGAGTTCGCGCGGTCCGAACCCGCAGTCGATCAGAACGCAACTGTTGTGGCTGCGCGCAAGCAGCGCGTTGCCGCGGCTGCCGCTGCCGAGCGAGCAGAACTCGATCACCCTGGCTGCGCGCCTGCCGCCACCTCAGGAAAGGTGTGCCTTGATCAGCCCGAGCACGAACTCGGCCTCGCCTTCCTCGAAAGCGCCGCCATCATCGCGCTGCACCCCGATCAGCACACCCTGGTCGGCCTTGCGCATGTCGATGCGGTAGTGCCGGCCTACAAGCGGATTCGCCTCGTCGTCGCTGCCCCATGGCCAGAGGCGCGAGAAGAACCCCTTCTTTGGCTTTGTCGTCTCCGCAGCACCCGGACCCGTCGACTTCTCGTCCTGCTTGTGCCCGGGTTCATACACCACGTAATACAGACCGGCGCTGCGATCGAGGTCCTTCACGACCAGCTCGGCGTGCTCGAGCGAACGGC
This sequence comes from Pseudomonadales bacterium, assembly GCA_035331685.1. Taxonomy (GTDB): domain Bacteria; phylum Pseudomonadota; class Gammaproteobacteria; order Pseudomonadales; family UBA5518; genus UBA5518. The sequence goes on along the minus strand of DAOLKH010000196.1, from coordinate 810 downwards.
CGAGCGATGCCCACGCACGGTCGAAACCGAGTCGCAAATCGATGACCGGCTGGCCACTCGCATCACGCACGAGGTAGACCTTGTTCACCGTGCTGATGCCCTGTGCGAGCAGGCTCACCGTGGACTCGTCACCGGTGCTGGCGAGGTAGTTCGCGAGCTCCTTCAGCATCCACGTTTCGCGCTCGGGGTCGGCAGATGCAGCCGGCCACTCGGCGGACGGTGCATCCTGTGCCTTGTCCTGCCGGTAGCCCGTCTGCAACACGTAGATTTCGCTGCTGGCGCGCTGCACGCCCTGTTCGACTCGGAACCGGTATTTCTCGCGCCGATCGCTGTCGCTGCGAAACGACAGCCACGACGTTTCCATCTGGCCCTTCGGGGCGTCTTCGTGTTCGATGCCGATCTGGTTCGAAACGAGGAAGGAGCGAATCTTCGGCCACGCCTCGGCAGGTGTCTCGTCGAGCAGGATCCACTGCTCGTTGCCGAGCTTCTGGATGCGTACGACCTTCTCGCCAGCGTCACCCCTGAGCGGCTGCGGGCGCGGCACTTCGAAATCCTGGTCAAGCAGCGCGTCGGCGCTCTCGGTCGGTATCGCGTACAACGGCGACACTGCGTCCGCATGCGTGCCCTCAGGCGCCTTCATCGGCGGGATCGAGCGCGCCTTGCGGTAATCGTTGGCTCGATCTCGAAAATAGCCATCCTCCCCGCCCAGCCAGCCACAACCGGCCAGCACCACGGTAAGCAACGACAGCAGCAGCCCGGTCAACGGTCGCATCGACTCTCTCCAGTCAGCCTTGATTCGGGCCGAGCAGC
>DAOLKH010000195.1:0-4415 GCA_035331685.1 Pseudomonadales bacterium | reverse complement strand
GACCGGTGATCACACCGTCTGCATCGAGTGCCACTTCAGTATCGAGGAACGTGCGCTCACCGCCATGGAACGATGCCAGATTGTCACTACGCGTTTCGACGAACTTGACCGTAGCCCCGCCGACCGCACGAGAAGCCACTGCAGCAAGTCCCATATAGGTATGGGTTACCGTCTTGGTACCGAAGTTCCCACCGATATCATGGCTGCGCATGCGGATCTGTTCGGTTCCGACTCCCAGATAGGCCGACAGCATCTGCGCACCGATTCCGGGCAGACCCACGTTCGATACCATGTCGATATCACCACGCGGCGACCACTCGGCAATGGCTCCCGCAGTTTCGATCGGCGTACTCGAGAAACGATGGAAGTGCATCCGCTTGATACGCACCACGTGCGCTGCGTCGCGGAACGCCGCCTCGACGTCGCCATGATTCCAGGTGTCACGGAAAATCACGTTGCTGCCGACTTTTGCGTGCAGTATCGGGTCGTCACGCAAGGCGTCTTCCGACTGCACCACCACCGGCAGCACGTCGTATTCGACCTCGACCAGACCGATGGCATCCTCGACCAGACGCATCGACTCGGCAACGACCATCGCAACCGGCTCGCCACAATAGCGGACGGTATCGGTCGCGATGCCGTAGTCTTCGACCAGGCTACCGGGTTCGGCACCGATCTGCATGAACGGTGTGACCTGCTGTGCGATCTCGGCACCGGTCAGCACACAGCGCACACCCGACAGTTCCTTCGCTGCCGAGACGTCGATGCGCTGGATCCGCGCGTGCGCGTACGGAGAGCGCACCAGGCCCATGTAGAGCATTCCCGGGGCATGGTAATCATCGAGAAACAGACCATGCCCGCGCACCAGACGCTTGTCTTCCTTGCGTCGCAGATGCTGTCCCACCCAGCGATCGCCGTCCTTGCTGTCGTGATCGACCTCGATACTGGTCTGGATGTCGTGGATCGGGCGCACCGGGTCCGGAGTGAGTCTGCGCGGAGCCGGCTTCTCCATGACCGGAGGCGACGCCGGCGTGACGACCGCGGCATCCGCCGCACCCGCCTGCGGTGCCGCTGCGGCAGGACCACCGCCAAGCAACCGCTGCAACCAGGCAATGACTCTGGCCAGCAGACCTTCGGAAACCGTTGCTGCGGCCGGTGCTGCGGGCGCAGGGGCCTGGGCCCGCGCCCTTGCCACCACCGACTCGAAATGCTCAGCGCTGACAAGTGCGCCCTGCAGGCTGTCGATCACCTTGCGGATCTCCTTTTCCGCATAGCCCCGCATGCCGCCTCCGGCTATCGACAGGATCTTGCCGTGAATCTGGGTAGTGCCTTCCCAGTTCACGCGCGTGCCACCACTGGCGGCATCCTCGAGCGTGAATCCGACGATCATGTTGTAGGCGCTGCCCATCACGCTGCCCTTGCCCACATACTGGGCCCGCACCGGTGCCCGGGATTCGGTCAGACTCATTTCGGTGGTTGCGATCCCGTGGATCTTGCCGATGCCGACCTTGACCTTGACCACCGCCGTCTTGGCATCGTCTTCCTTTATCTGCATGCTGTGAAAGGTCGGCAACACCGGCACGAACTTCTGCGGGTCTGCCAGCAACGAAAACGTCTCGTCACGCTTCATGCCAACTTCGAAATCACCCTTGAAGGACATATCCATCGTTCAGCCCCCCCGCATCTTCTGCGCCGCAGCATCGACCGCGACGTAGATGTTCTGGAACCCCGTGCAACGACACACGTTGCCGGCGATCGCCTTCTTGATCTCATCGCGCGTCGGTGACGGATTGTCCGCAAGCAGCGACTTGGCAGACATCAGCATGCCGGGAGTGCAGAAACCACACTGCAGCCCATGATGTTCCGAGAAAGCCTCCTGCAACGGGTGGAGCCTGCCTTCCTGTTCAAGCCCCTCAACGGTCTCGATGCTGTGCCCGTCGGCCTGGACCGCCAGCAGCGTGCATGACTTCACCGGGCGGCCATCGAGCAATACCGTACAGGCACCGCAATAGCTGGTATCACAACCGATGTGCGTGCCAGTGAGTCCAAGCTCTTCACGCAGGAGTTCGACCAGCAGCAGGCGCGGCTCGATCTCGCGCTGATACCTGCCGCCGTTGACGGTCACCTCGACGAACACGGGCTGAATGGTCTCAGGCATAGCGATGTCCCCCCGCCGGTTGCTCTCCACGCGCACGCGCCAGCGCCCGTTGCCCTGCCTCCACGACCAGCGAGTGCAACATTGCGCGCTTGAAACTTTCTGAACCTCTGGCATCCACCGGTGGAGATGCTGCCGCAACGACGATCGCTGCAGCCTTTTCCAGGTCTGCGGGCTTTACCGCCGTACCACGCAGCGCTGCCTCTGCCTCCCCGGAAACCACCGTCGTCGACCCGCCTCCTCCCAGCACGATGCGCGCGCGCTGGCAAACGTCTCCGTCCATCTGCAGCAACACGCCTGCCGCGACAGTCGGATACGCAGGCGCGGAACGCTTGCAGGCAATGTAGGCTGCTCCGCTGCCCGCGCCAGGTACCGGTATCTGGATTTCAGTGATCAGCTCGTCGTTTGCCAGACAGGTCGTATACGAATCGACGATCAGATCATCCACGGTCAGCGTACGCACGCCGCGCGGACTGGTGCAGACGGCCCGCGCACCTGCTGTGCGCAACCCGCACGGCCAGCACGCATTGGCGTCAGCCATGGCAAGACCGCCACCGATGGTACCCATGGTGCGGACCTGACGATCCGCGATTCCGCCCGCAACGTCGCGCAGCAGTGGATAGTCGCGGGCAACCGGCGACGCGGCCACCTGTGCATGGCGTGCCAGCGCACCGATATGTACGGTATCTCCACGACGCTCTATGTAGGACATGCCGTGCAGCTCACCGATATCGACGATTCGCCGAACGTCTCCCACGCGCAGCTTCATCATCGGAATCAGGCTCTGACCGCCCGCCATCACGGTTGCAGCACCTTCGTGCGCTGCCAGCAGTCGCAATGCCTCATCCAGCGAGGTCGGTCGGAAATGTGCAAAAGGTGCGGGGTACATGCGGAACCCTCTTTTAATCGATATTTGCGGCTTACCTTAGCCCGCCTGCGTGCGCCTGTCTTGCATCTGGGCGCACCAGCACTTGACTCAGACTGAAGCCGCGCCCGGATCGCATCTCGCCTACAGCGCCTGCAGCTCGGTTTCGCTGCCATCGTATGCGACGATCGCCGTCCCCGACAACGGCTCACCGCCGTTCGCCGTGACGCGATAGGTTTCCTGGAAATACAGCGAGTGCGTACGTGCCTCGTTCATGATGTGCGGGTGCATCGAGCACACCATGTTCTCCGGCAACACGAACTCGGATCCCTCTCCGATCCGCGGCAACTCGATCATCGTCATGCCGATCGAATGGCCACAGACATGCCCGGACCGGTATCCCCGCTCCATGATCGGCTTCATGCACAGCCGGTACACTTCCTCGGCAGTCCGACCTGCCTTCATGTGTTCGCGTACCAGCGCGTGGAATTCCTGGTGGGCCGCCATCATGTCGGCCGTGATCGCGTCCATGCCCTCGGGCATCAGCGGGCGCGAGTATTCCACCCAGTGCCCCCCCTCGCCCGCAATCTCGAGCCCGTACAGCATGCCGTCCGAAGCCTTGACCGCACGCCGGGTCGGGAAGACCATCTGCGGGCGCAGCGAACCGGCAGGCCCCATCTGGACCATGTCCATCGTGCTGCGCGAGCAACCGGCTGCAGCAAAGGTCTGCTCCGCAACGGCCATCAGTTCGGCCTCGGTCCTGCCGGGAGCGTAGGCCTTGATCACCTCGAGCACCCCACGCTTGTTGATCTCCATCGAGTGTCGCACCGATGCGATTTCCTCATCGGATTTCTGCGCACGCGCATGATCGAATGCCTCGTCGAAATCCACCAGATCGAAACCACCTGCAGCCAGCGCACGGTAGTCACGCACCGTCATGATGTATTCCAGTCCGTAGATGCCCACCCGTCGTGCCTTGAGTTCCTTCAGGTAGCCCGCCATCCACTCGCCGCAATGCCCCGGGAACTCCCGCCGCCCGAGATACGACTCCCCATGGTCGCCAACCCAGGTTGCTTCTCGTGGAAACACCGCAACCGGATCCTTCCCGGCCGGAATCACCACATACGCGTACCGGTGCAGGATGTGGAATCCCGAGAGATAACGCACCGCGCCCTCGAAGCCGGTGTATTCGCTGCCGCTGACGACCAGCGCATCCAGGCCGGCACGCTCCATTGCCGCACGGACATTGCCGTAGCGACGATCGATCTCCTGCTGGCTGGGTCGGAATGCCTTGGTGAAAGTGCTCATCACTGATCTCCGTCGCTACGATTCAGGCAAGTGTCCAGGAATGTTCGAGGCCCTTGATCATTGCAGCCACTGCCTCGTTCATCGGGC
>DAOLKH010000194.1:0-4426 GCA_035331685.1 Pseudomonadales bacterium | reverse complement strand
GGGACGCTGTGTTTCCGCTGGATCGCGGCCAGGGAAATCGTGCACCCGACCAGCCGCGTCGTGAAGTTCGCCGAATTGAAGAACCTGCCGAAATGAGCGGACACGGCCTGAATGCTGCGAACCTGCTCGACGAAGCTCGGCGTGAGACGGGGCTGTCGGACTTCGGCGACGCAAGCTTTCACGAGCCGTTCGAGCGACTCGTCGTCGCGCTGAACACCGAAGCGCGACTCAACGTCGCCGGCTATGCGTATTTCGGCGAGCGCATCCGCAACGTCCTGATCACGCGCCTGCGTGCGGAGGACTGGTTCCGTCGTTACCCGGAAATCTTCGAGGAGGAGATCCACACGCCACTGGTCATCATCGGTCTGCCGCGGACCGGCACCACGATGATGCATCGCACGATCTCGGCCGATCACCGCATGTATTCACCGTTGTGGTACGAGGTTCGCTTCCCGGTGCCGTTGCCGGGTACCGATTTCGCTGCGGGCACCGATCCGCGGATCGCGATCGCAGAGGCCGAGGTGAATGCCTTGCTCGAAGCATCACCGGAACTGGCATCGATCCATCCGATGGACGCACGCGGACCCGATGAAGAGATCATGCTGCTCGAGCAGTCCTTTTTCTCGACCGTGCCCGAGTCTCATGCGCATATGCCCGAATTCGGGGTGTGGCTCGAACAGCAGGACCAGTTGCCCGGCTACGCTTACCTGAAGCGCCTGCTGCAGTTCCTGCAATGGCAGAAGAAGCGCTTTGGCCAGCAGGCCGAGCGCTGGATTCTGAAGACTCCGCACCACCTGCATTTTCCGGCGGCGCTGTTCGCGACCTTCCCGGACGTGCAGGTGCTGCAGACGCATCGTGATCCGCTGCAGTTGATGCCGTCGTATGCAAGCATGATCCACGCGCTGAATCGTCCGTTTTCGGATGCGGTCGGCAAGGAGGAAGTAGGCGCGCACTGGTGTCGCAAGTGGGCGGCTGGGATGCGCACCACGCTGCAGTTCCGTGATGCGGGGCACGAGGCACGCTTCCTCGACATGTGGTACGAGGATACGGTGCGCAACCCGCTCGACGAGATTCGCCGGCTGTACGACTTCGTGGGCATCGACCTCACCGACCAGGCGCGCACCGAAATGGAGCGCTGGCGCGAGATGAATCGCCGCGAGGCACGCCCGACGCATCAGTACACTCTCGAGGAATACGGATTCACGGAAGGCGCGCTCGCGGCGGATTTCCGCGAATACCGTGAACGCTATATCTTGCCACGGCGTCGCGCGAGCGCGTCGGAGGCATGATTTCGCGCGCCCGGGGCATCCAGTCCTGCCGGGCGCATTCATCGACAGACCACAGGGAGCAAGACAGATGACGGAGCAGAAAGCGACCAACGTGCATTGGCACGAAGGGGAGATCCAGCGGGAGCATCGCCACCAGTTGCTGGGACAGCAGGGGGCGACGCTGTGGTTCACCGGCCTGTCGGGTAGCGGCAAGAGCACGGTTGCGGTGGCGCTCGAGGACGCGCTCCACAAGCGAGGCAGGCTCTCCTACCGCCTGGACGGTGACAACATTCGCCTGGGCATCAACAAGAACCTGGGTTTCAGTGCCGATGACCGCAAGGAGAACATCCGCAGGATCGGGGAAGTGGCGAAACTGTTCGTCGATTGCGGAGTAATCGTTCTCACCAGTTTCATCAGCCCGTATCGTTCGGATCGTGACGTGGTGCGCAAGCTGCATGAAGCATCGGGCATGTCATTCATCGAGGTCTTCGTGGACTGCGCACTTTCGGAAGCCGAAAAGCGTGACCCCAAGGGGCTGTACAAGAAGGCGCGCGCCGGTGAGATCAAGAACTTCACCGGTATCGACGATCCGTATGAGGCACCCGATGCGCCGGAGATCCACCTGCATACCGACCGCATGACGCTGCAGCAGGAAGTCGACATGCTGCTGCACGAGCTCGAAAAACGCGGCATCCTTTCGGCCTGACACGGAGTAAAGCCACAATGATCAAACCCCATGGTTCCGACACGCTCGACCCGCGCTTCGTCTACGACACCGAGCGCCACAAGGCGCTGACGCAGGAAGCGGAGAAGCTGCCTTCGTTGTTGCTCAACTCGGCGGCGGCGGCCAACGCCGTGATGCTCGGTGCGGGCTATTTCAACCCGCTGAAGGGCTACATGAACAAGGCCGACGCGCTCAGTGTGGCGTCGACGCTGCGCACTGCCGGTGGGCTGTTCTGGCCGGTGCCGATACTCAACCTGACCAGCGATGCATCCGCGATCCGTGGTGCTTCGCGTATCGCACTGCGCGACCCGAACGTCCCCGGCAATCCGGTGCTGGCGGTGCAGACGGTCGAGGCGATCGAAGAGCTGAGCGAGGCCGAAATTTCCGGCATGGCAGAGAAGATCTTCCGCACGCTGGATCCGAAACATCCGGGTGTGGCGACGTTCACCGGCCTCGGGCGATCTGTCATCAGCGGACCGATCGAGGTGCTGAATTTCAGCTACTTCCAGCAGGACTTCCCGGATACGTTCCGCACCGCGGTCGAGATCCGCAACGAGATCGCCGAGCGCGGCTGGCAGAAGGTAGTGGCGTTCCAGACCCGCAACCCGATGCATCGTGCACACGAAGAGCTGTGCAAGATGGCGAAGGAGGCGGTTGGTGCCGACGGCATCCTGATCCACATGCTGCTCGGCAAACTGAAGGCGGGCGATATTCCCGCGTACGTTCGCGACGCGGCGATCCGCAAGATGGTCGAACTGTATTTCCCGCCGAATACCGTGATGATCACGGGTTACGGTTTCGACATGCTCTATGCAGGCCCGCGCGAGGCGGTTCTGCACGCCGTGTTCCGGCAGAACTCGGGCTGTACACACTTCATCGTGGGGCGTGACCACGCAGGCGTGGGCAGCTACTACGGTGCCTTCGACGCACAGACGATATTCGACGAGGAAGTGCCGGCAGATGCGCTAGCGATCCAGATCTTCCGTGCCGACCATACGGCATACTCGAAGAAGCTCCACCGCGTGGTGATGATGCGGGACGCCCCGGATCACACACCGGAAGACTTCGTGCAGCCCTCCGGCACCAAGGTGCGCGAAATGCTGGCGGCCGGGCAGGATCTGCCGATCGAATTCGCACGTCCGGAAATCGCCAAGATCCTGATGGGTTATTACCAGAGCGAGGCCAGGAAATAGGATCGGCTCGACAACGGGTTGTCCCGCTGAGGGGCAGCCCGTGATCCTGATGACGAAGGAGCAAATACCATGCTGTTGGCGAACAAGATCGTGATCGTGTCCGGCATCGGGCCGGGTCTGGGTGTCGAATTGGCTCTGGGTGCGGCGCGGGAAGGGGCGAAGCTCGCAATCTGCGCACGCACTGCGTCGAAGCTCGACGAGGCGGAGCAGGAGATTGCGGCGCTCGGTCTGGGGACCGAAGTGCTGAAGGTGCCGACGGATATCAGCGATCGCGCCCAGTGCCAGGCGCTGGTCGGACGCACGGTGGAACGTTTCGGACGGGTCGATGTGCTGCTGAACAGCGCGTACGTCGGCGGAACCTTCGAACCCATCGAATCGGCCGACCTGGAGGACTGGCGCGCGACGATGGACGTGAATTTCTTCGGCACGATGAAGCTCACGCAGGAAGTCGTCCCGCACATGAAGCGTCAGGGTGGCGGTGCGATCGTGATGATCAACAGCATGGTGACACGGGTGCCGATGCCGACGCAGGGTGGGTACGCAGCATCGAAGGGGGCGTTGCGGGTCGCCACGGCGTATCTGGCAAAGGAGCTCGGTGGTTACGGAATTCGTGTCAATTCGGCGCTGATGGGCTGGATGTGGGGGCCTCCGGTCGAGGGTTATATGCGTGCGGCAGCGGCCGAGCACGGCATTACGGTCGAGGCGATGCGCAAGGAAATCGCACGCAACATCCCGCTCGGCGACGTTCCGGAGGATGCCGACTGCGCGCGCGTCGCGATGATGCTGGCCTCGGATTACTGTCGGGTGGTGACGGGGGCCTGTATCGATGTGAATGGCGGGGAGTTTCTTCCGGTCTGACAGTCTTTGTTCAACGCATTGTTTTTATTGTGTTTTCAAAAGATTTTTCAAAATGCAGAGAAAATTTTTGAAAATCGTGGAACTTGGATGCAGTACTCGAGTCTCAATATCGCGAATGGAGATTGATGGTTCATCCCCTTGCTGTCATCGCCATTTGTCGTTTGGTTAGTGTTGTCTCCTAACGTTTGGCCCGGCTACCCTGCCGGGCCTTTTTTTTATGCGCCCGGCATGGGTGCACTCGCAGGACTCATGAACGCTTGACGGGTGGATGGTGCGTATCCGGTCGAGGTGTGGGCGCCGCGCATCCGACGCAGTCGTGACGGGGCGTGTCACCCAAGCGCATCGGCGAGCAGTGCGCGGTGGTAGGGCAGGCCACCACAGGC
>DAOLKH010000193.1:0-4435 GCA_035331685.1 Pseudomonadales bacterium | reverse complement strand
GCTGGCGAGCGCGGAATTCGAGGGGCAGCGTCTCGGCGACGAGGAAATCCATGCCTTCCTGCGGCTGCTGTTTCCTGCCGGCTCGGATACCACCTTCAAGGTCGGCGGCAGCATGTTCTACGCGATTCTCCGTGACCCCGCGATACGCGAGCTTGCGCAGAAGGGCGAAGCGGGGCGTGCGGCGATCGTGCAGGAGGCGCTGCGCTGGCAGCCGCCTACGGCGCTGTTGCCGCGCCGCTGCGCGAAGGATGCAGAACTCGGTGGCGTGCGGGTCGAGGCCGGGGACTGGATCCTGTACGGCGTGACGGCAGCGAACAGTGATCCGGCGGTGTTCGAGGATCCGCGTCGGTTCGACCCGACGCGTCGTGAAAAGAACCTGGCCTTTGGCCACGGCGAACATTTCTGCCTGGGTTCGCATCTGGCACGCGCCGAACTGGAAGTCGCGATCGAGCGTGTGTTCCGGCGTTTCCCGCAGATCCACCTGGCGCCCGGACGCGCTGTGCATTTCAGCGGTGCGGTGCTGCGTGGAACACCGGAACTGTGGGTAAGGTTGCGAGCCGACGGCTGAGATATCGGGAAATGCCGAGGGTGGGGCAGTCACAGCCTCACAGCAGCGACAGCCCGACGACAAGGGCTGCGATGCAAAACGCGAGATGCGCCCAGCTCCAGTAGCGAAAGCGTGCTGCGATGCGTTCCGGCAGGGCGTTCGCGAGCAGGAACAGGCGCCCGTCGCGCGGACGCGCCAGCGTGTGCACCGATGCGGTGCCAGCATTCGCCCTGCCACGGCGTTCGCGTACCTCGCGCTGCGCCGCGAGCCGGGCTTCCTCCCACTCGCGCAGGTCGACTTCGCCGTTGCCGTCATGGCCGAAACGCGTCCGCAACTGTGTGGCATCGCGCTTCCATTCCGCGAGCAGCGTGGCGACCTCGCTGCGCTCCTTGTCCGCGTCGATTGCATCCGGGCGCGCGGTATCGAAGGCGCCGATCGCATACAGCATCGCACCGGAGAGCAGCAGCCATTCGGTCAATTCGCGATCGCCCTCATGCCAGGTCTGGCCGCTGCCCGAAAGGACTTCGGCGCCTGCGGGCAGCACGATGCACGCACCGCTGTCGTCGACGATCCGGAACGGCTGCTCACTGCGCCCGTGGTCGATCGTGACCCAGCGGTTACGGCTGTCGCGCCTGCGTACCCGCCATGCGTGCCAGCAACACGGCGTCTGGCGAAAGCGGCTGGTGGTCCCGGACCCGGGCAGCGCTTCGCTGCGCCCGAACAGCTCGACGTAGCCCTGCGCAGCCGATGCGATGCGCGAGGTCGGCAGATCGCGCATCTGACGGTAGCGGCGATAGTTGGCGGCCCAGGCGAATGCGCTGATCGCAGCGATCAGGAGCAGCGCCCATGGCCATACTGCAGGCCGGTCGGCCTGCGCTGCGCCGACGAAGACGAACAGCTGTGCGGAGCCGCCCAGCCACGCAGGGCCGTGCAGACGTGCGGCCGCGATAGTGCGGGTCCGGCGTACGGACACGGATCAGGAGCGGAACAGTGAGCCGATATCGACGTCCGCGGTCTGCGGTGCGGTGAATTCCAGCAGTTCCGCTGCCTTGAAGCCGAAACGGCGGGCGATCAGCACGTCGGGGAACTGTTCGATGCGGATATTGTTCAGGTTCACCGACTCGTTGTAGAACTCGCGACGATCCGCAATCGCGTCCTCGAGTGCCGAGATGCGCGTCTGCAGTTGCTGGAAGGTCTGGTTTGCCTTCAGGTCAGGGTACGCCTCGGCGAGGGCGAACAGCCTGCCGACCGTGCTGCGTAGCCCGCCTTCGGCCTGGCCGAGCGAGCGCATGTCACCGGAGCTCTGTGCTGCCTGTACGCGCGAGCGCGCGTCCATCACCTTCGCCAGCGTTTCCTGTTCGTACTGCATGTACTGCTTGCAGGTTTCGACCAGCTTCGGCAGCTCGTCGTGACGCTGGCGCAGCAGCACGTCGATGTTGGCCCAGGCGCGTGTCACGTTGTGTTTGAGCTGCACCAGCCCGTTGTAGAGCATGACCGCATAGACGGCAGCCAGCACCACGATGGCCAGTACGACGATGGCCGCGATTCCCATGCATCCACCTCTGTTTGTCCTGCGCTCGACGTGCAGAGTCTAGACGGTCCACCGCGTACGTGCTGCAGGGTGTGTTGCTCCTGTTCTGTTGAGGATTGGCGGCGATTGGCGGTTTCGGCAAGGGTGCGTGCACGAAACTGCAAGGTGGAATTTCAATGTCTTCGAATAGTCTGGCTCGGGCTGCCCGCAGCCTTATAGACTGGGTCCCCGCGCACAATGATCAGGAGAGCTCCATGAACCGTCACCGGTTTGCCCGTTCCGTTCTTGCCGTTGCCGTCCTTGGCGCGATGTGCGCCAACGATGTGGCGGCAGCCGAAGGCCTCGAGGAGATCGTCGTCACGGCGCAGCGGCGCGAGGAAAACCTGCAGAAGGTACCGATTTCGATCACGGCATTCAGCGCCGATGCAATTACCCAGCGTGGCATCAACGGCATGGGGGATATCGTTTCGATCGTTCCGAACATGAACGGCTTCGATTCCCCGGACAAGCGTGGCAGCGTTTCGGTTTCGCTGCGTGGTGTCAGCAGCGGCAGCACCAATATCTCGTTCGACCCCGCCAACGCGATGTATATCGATGGTGTCTACCTCGGCAAGACTCTCGGGTCCGCACTGGATGTGGCCGAGATCGAACGCATCGAGGTGCTGCGTGGCCCGCAAGGTACCCTGTACGGCCGTAACTCCACGGGCGGCGCAGTCAATTTCATCAGCAAGCGACCCACTGGCGAGCTTGGCGGCAAGCTCACCGGCAGCGTGGGCAATCACAATTTGCGCAGTGCGCGTGCCTACCTCGATCTCCCCGCGCTGGGCGTGGAAAACGAAGGCGCCGGAACACTTTCTGCCAGCATCGGTGCGCAGTTGCGCAAGCGTGACGCCCTGTACAGGAACACGAACCGTGCGCGCGATGACTTCGACAACCTCGACCGGCGCGCCGGGCGGCTCGCGCTGCTGTGGCAGGTACGTGAAAACATCTCGTTCGATTACAGCTATGACACCAGCAAGATCGACGAATACCAGTCGCTTCAATATCCGGTGGGTGTGACACCCGTGAACCTGGCGGGTGTCTCCCGTGTCGCTGCGCTGAACGGATATCTGAGTGCTGCGAATGCCGCGTTGAACAGCAGTGCTGGCCCGCTGGCTGCAGCTGCAGCCGCCGACCCTACCTTCGGTCGGTGGTACGGTTCGGTGCAACAGGCACGCTCCGCTCTCGCGGGCCTGGGCAGTGAGGCGCGTCCGAGTCACGGCGCCAGCGATGTCGACGGCTACGCGACAAGCAAGGGGGACGGCCACAGTCTGATCGCGAAATGGGATCTCGAGGATGCCGGTGTGTTCGGCGATGTCACGTTGAAATCGATCAGTGGCTATCGCACGGTAGAGCAGAAAGTGCTGACTGATCTCGACGGCTTCGACAACAGCATCGACCCTGCCACCGGGGTTGGCTTCGTGAACGACAGCACGTTGGGTGCGCTCTATCAACTTTATGCGGGGCAGGCCAATCCGGCGCTCGGATCCGCAATGCGCGCGCGTACCGCGACGGTGTGGAACGCTGCAGATCGATTCGGTGCCGGCTACGCGGTAGGAATGGCCAACGTCGACTACAAGCAGTGGTCCGAAGAGCTTCAGATGATCGGCAGTACCGCTCAGATCGACTACGTGCTCGGTTTGTACTGGTTCAAGGACGAGGGCAAGACCCGCGGGTTATCGGCCTATGCCGCTCCGGTTGGTGGCATCGGAGCACGGAATTTCGATAACGAGACCAGCGCGGAAGCCGCCTTTGCACAATTCACCTGGCGTCCGGCCGCGTTTGAGGATCGTCTGGCCCTTACGCTGGGTGTGCGCCGCACCGTCGAAGAAAAGAAGGTCACCTACCTGTTCGCCGACGCAGGCAATCCCCTGGCTCCGCCACCCAATGTGCCGGTCTTCGATGGCGTGCCGGTGCCGACGGCCGTCTATGGTACGCGTGGCAGCAGGAGTTTCAGCAACAACTCCGGCATGATCAACGCGGCCTATCAGCTCACCGATGACATCAACGTGTTCGCGAAATATTCGACGGGCTACCGCAGTGGTGGCTTCAACGGTGATGTGTTCGGCAATTCCTTCGACGAGGAAACCATCGAGCAATACGAGATCGGTGCCAAGTCCGACTGGTGGGACCATCGCCTGCGCCTGAACGTGGCGCTGTTCCGCTACACCTACGATGACCAGCAACTGGCGAAGATCAACGTCGACCCGGATACGGGCCGCACATCGACGAGCATCATGAACGGAGGCCTGGCCAAGCGGTGGGTTGACGTGCTGGAGGAGAGCTACGCCGCCTTCGACGGTCTCAACCTGATGTTT
>DAOLKH010000192.1:0-4436 GCA_035331685.1 Pseudomonadales bacterium | reverse complement strand
CAGCGCCGCGAGCTCGGGCTGCATGCGCGCCGCCGCCTCGTAGCCGAGCGCGATTGCCTCGGCGGCCTTCTCGAAGCTCATCGTCGTCACGCCGGCAGTGTCGAGCAGTGGAGTGATCAGTACGTCATCGCTGCCGAGGCGTGCGAGCTGGCGCTGCGAATTGCCGCGCGTCATGATCGTCGTGAGCTGGTCCATCAGTGTCAGCACGTTGTCGAGACGCGCGCGCTCGTAGAGCGGGGTGCCCACATCGATCACGATCAGCCGATCGACACCCATCGTCTGTGCCACGTCGACCGGGATGCTGTTGGCAATGCCACCGTCGACCAGCAGTCTTCCGTCGAGCTCGACCGGCGAGAACATGCCGGGAATCGACATGCTGGCACGCATTGCCGTGGCGAGGTCACCGCGCCCGATCACCACGGCTTCGCCGGTTTCTATATCGGTGGCGACCGCGCGAAACGGGATCGGAAGGGAGTCGAAGTCGCGCACGCGGGCGACGTGTCCGATGATGTCGTGCAACACCATGTTCAGGTGCTGACCCTCGATCGCGCCCATCGGCAGGCGCAGGCGCCCGTCCTTGTAGCGCAGCTTCCCGCGTACCAGAAAGTCGAGGTCCTCCTGCTTGCGTCGCAGTGACAACTGGTTGCGCGGAGTGGTGTCGTCGAAGGCGTATTTCCAGTCCAGCGTGGTCGCGACCTCTTCCATCTCGGCGGCGTCGAGTCCCGAGGCGTACATCGCGCCGACGATCGCGCCCATGCTGGTGCCGGCGATCGCGTCCACCCGGATGCCGTGCTCCTCGAGAAAGCGGATCACGCCGATGTGCGCCAGGCCGCGCGCGCCGCCGCCAGCGAGCACCAGGCCGATGCGTGGGCGTGGTGGCTGCGATCGATCGTCTGCAACCGACCCGGCGAGGGTCGTCGAAGCCGCCAGCCCGCACTCGAGCAGCAACACAATGATCAGCCCGGCCACCACACGCATTGCAGGGTTCCTCCCGCAGGCTTCATTCCAT
The DNA here is from genome assembly GCA_035331685.1 of Pseudomonadales bacterium. Classification (GTDB taxonomy): domain Bacteria; phylum Pseudomonadota; class Gammaproteobacteria; order Pseudomonadales; family UBA5518; genus UBA5518. The sequence goes on along the minus strand of DAOLKH010000192.1, from coordinate 3,427 downwards.
GCGCCCATTGTCGGCACGCGCCGGTGTCGTGGTCCACGAAAAAGGCACGGCATTTGGTGTGGCTGCAGCGCCTGCGTATACTGCCGCCCCCACAAATCATCCCCGGTTGCCGTTGGCACCATCCACCGCCCGAGAAGCGGTGTTGGCCGCTGCTTGCCGGCTGGTCAGGGATCTGTTCACCCGATCCATGCCGGCGTTGTCGATGGAGTTTCGATCATGCAGGATCCGTGCATGCATGCTGCGGCACTCGCCGTCACCGTGCTCTGCAGCGTGTTTGCCACGACAGGTACCGCCGCCATGCCGGGCGGGCTGGAGGAGATCGTCGTCACCGCACCGATGCACAAGGGCGAGGCCGAGACGGTGCATCCGGTCAACGTGCTTGCCGGCGAGGCGCTGCGGCGCAGCGTCGCGGCTACGCTCGGTGAGACGCTGAAGCAGCAGGTCGGTGTGTCGTACGCCTCGTTCGGTCCCGGCGTGGGTCACCCGGTGATCAGGGGCCAGGGCGCACCGCGCGTGCTGGTGCTGCAGAACAGCCTGCCGGTGGGCGACGCGGCCAATACCAGCGCGGATCACGCCGATGCGACCGAGGCGGTGCTTGCCGAACGCATCGAGGTGCTGCGCGGACCCGCAACGCTGCTCTACGGCAGCGGCGCGATCGGTGGTGTGGTCAACGTGATCGACCGGCGCGTGCCCTCGCGCGTGCCGGCCGCTGCCGAGGGTCTGCTCGAGTACCGTCGCGCATCCAATGCGGGGGCGCGGGCGCTCGTCGGGCGGCTCGATGCCGGTACCGGCAGCGTGGCGCTGCACTTCGACGGTTTCAGGCGTGACAGCGGGGAGCTGCGCGTGCCACACGGCGCGGACGGCGACGCTGGAGCAGGGGGGCGCATCGGCAACAGTGACGCCGACGCGGGCAGTGCCACCGCCGGGCTGTCGTGGGTGTCGGGGCGCGGCTTCGTTGGCCTCGCGGCGAACCGCCTGGAGTCAGACTACGGGATTCCGCTCGGCGCGCATGCCCACGAGCACGACGGCCACGACGACGCGGCGCCCGAGCCTGAATCCGCGCACGGCATGCAAGCCGTGCGTATCGACCTCGAGCAGATACGCTACGAGTTGCGCGGTGAGCTCGAGGATCCGCTGCCCGGGGTGGAGCTGTTGCGTGCGCATCTCGCGTGGTCCGATTACGCTCACGACGAGATCGAGCACGGTGTGCTCGGTACACGTTTCGGCAGGCGTGCACGCGATGGGCGCTTCGAAGCGGTGCATCGCCTGAGCGAGCGGCTGCACGGCGCAGCCGGTGTGCAGTTCGGTCGCAGTGACTTCGTGGCCGCGGGGGAAGAAGCCTTCGTGCCCGACGTCGATTCGCGTTCCTGGGGGGTGTTCGTCGTCGAGGATCTGCACCTGGGCGATGTGGTGTGGGAGTTCGGCCTGCGCCTGAACCGCGACGAACACGAGCCACGCCACACGGCGGGACGATCGTTCACGACCCGCAGTGCCTCGCTGTCGGCGCTGTGGGCGCCGGAGTTGCGCCACACGCTGAAGTTCGGTCTGAGCAGCGCCGGGCGTGCACCCACGTTCGAGGAGCTGTTCTCCGATGGCGTGCACGTCGCGACCGCAAGCCATGAGGCAGGCGACGCCGCACTCGACGAGGAACGCTCGCTGAATCTGGATCTCGGCTGGCACTTTCACGGTGAACGCCTGGATGTGGGGATCGAGCTGTTCGGCAACCGCTACGCGGACTTCATCTACCAGCGCGACACCGGGCTGGTATTCGATCGCGCCAGCGGACTGATGCAGCCCGGGTGTGCGGCGGATGAGGTCGACGCATGCCTGCCGGTACGACAGTGGAGCGCTGCCGATGCACGTTTCCATGGTGTCGAGGTCGAGCTGGGCTATCAGCTCTCGGAGGCGCTGCGTGTTGGTGTTACCGGTGATCGCGTGCGTGGCAGGCTGGATGGTGGTGCGGACGTGCCGCGCATTCCGGCCGCGCGTGTTGCGGTGACACTCGACTGGACAGACTCGCGTCTGGATGCCGGTCTGCGTCTGACACGGGTATTGCGCCAGCCGCACACCGGTGATGGCGGGCCTGCAGTCGACGGTCATCTGCTGCTCGCGGCGTACGCGGAATGCCAGCTCGGCGCCGGAGACGACGAGTGGACCGTGTTCCTGCGCGCCGAGAATCTGCTCGATCGCGAGGTGCGCAACGCAGCCTCGCTGCTGCGCGATATCGCACCGGAAGCAGGGCGCAGCGTCGAGGTGGGAGTCCGGCTGCGTTTCTGAGATCGGTCGCGATGCAATCCTTGCCGGATGGTAACCGGACGGGTGGTCTTGCCGGTGCCGTGTGGCCTGTGTGCGTGCTAAGTTGGCCATTGCTGCAGCTTCATCGCGTTTCCTGCCGGAGGGTTATCGATGTCCGCTCCCGTTGCCGCGCAGGCTTTCGGCCGTCGGCGCTTCCTGCAGTTGTCGGCGCTTGCCGCCGGCGTGGCGGCGACGGGTTCGCTGCCGCTGTTCCATCTGCGCGCGAATGCCGCCCGGCGCGAGGGCGGACGCGTCGCGCGCACGCTCGGCAACTGGGAAGACCTCTACCGCGAGCGCTGGAGCTGGGACCGTATCGTCAAGGGTTCGCACGGCTGGGCCAATTGCCGCAGCGCCTGTGCCTGGGACATCTACGTCAAGAACGGCGTCGTGGTACGTGAGGAGCAGAGTGCAGTCTATGCGCAGTCCGAACCCGGTGTTCCCGATTTCAATCCGCGTGGCTGCCAGAAGGGTGCCTGCTACAGCGAGCTGATGTATGGCCCGAGCCGACTCACCGTGCCGCTGAAGCGTGTCGGTCCGCGCGGGTCGGGAGAGTGGGAGAGGATTTCGTGGGAGCAGGCGATCGACGAGATCGCCACGCGCTGTGTCGATGCGGCGAGCCGTCATGGCGCCGACTGCATGATCCAGGACCTCGGTCCCAACTTCGACCAGGGCGCGAGCACGCTCGGGCGCTTCAAGTTCCTGATGCAGGCCGGCGGCACCTTTGCCGATATGTGGGCGGAGATTGGCGACCTCAACCTCGGACTGGCGCTCACGGCAGGCTTCGCGCACGCCGGCGGGTCCTCCGACGAATGGTTTCTGTCCGATTATCTGGTCGTGTGGATGCAGAACCCGGCAGTGACGCAGATGCCGGATGCGCATTTCCTCTACGAGGCGCGTTACAAGGGCGCCGAGCTGGTGGTGATCGACCCGCACTACACGGCCACCGCGGTGCACGCCGATCAGTGGTTGCCGCTCGAGACCGGCAGCGACGCCGCCCTTGCACTGTTCACCGCGCGCCACATCGTCGACAGCGGCAGGGTCGACTGGGGCTATGTGAAGGAGCAGACCGATCTGCCGTTGCTGGTACGCATGGATACCGGCGAGTTCCTGCGCGAGGCGGACGTGGTCGTGG
>DAOLKH010000191.1:0-4471 GCA_035331685.1 Pseudomonadales bacterium | reverse complement strand
CGCCAGTACGCATGCGCCCGGTGCTGATGACCTCCGCCGCACTGGTGATCGGCATGCTGCCGATGGTGCTGTCGGATGCGGTCGGAGCGGAATTCCGGGCACCGATGGGCATGATCACGATCGGTGGGTTGATCACCTCGACGCTGCTGACGCTGGTCGTCGTCCCGGTGGTCTATATCGTGATCGACACCGCGAGCGCACGCACCCGCTCGGCGCTTGCCTCCGTCATCGATGCCATCGGCAGGACGTATCGTCGGGTCCGGCACACACCGCAAGGAAATCGCCTATGATCGCCCCGTCAGACCTGCCCCGGAGGAAACCCGCATGTCCAGCAAGGTAGCCATCATCCTGTCCGGTTGCGGCGTCTTCGACGGCTCGGAAATCCATGAGGCCACGCTGGTGATGCTGCGCCTCGACGAAGCCGACATCGCCTATCAGTGCATGGCACCGAACGTCGAGCAGATGCACGTGATCAACCATCTGAACGGCGAGCCGATGGCGGAGACGCGCAATGTGCTGATCGAGTCGGCGCGCCTGTGTCGCGGCAATATCGTGGATCTGGCGAAGGCCGATCCGGCCGACTATGCCGCAGTGGTCCTGCCCGGTGGTTTTGGTGCCGCGAAGAACCTGTGCAACTTTGCAGTGGCCGGCGCCGCCATGGAAGTCAACCAGGACGTTGCGCGCTTCGTCGCCGCGATGCACGCAAAACGCAAACCGATAGGACTGATCTGCATTGCTCCTGCGATGGCGCCCCGCCTGATCGGCAACGGCGTCGAATGCACGATAGGGCGCGACGACGACCCCGCAGCCGACGCGATCCGAAGCATGGGTGGCATGCACCGGACCTGCGCGGTCGATCGCTTCACGATCGACGAACGCAACAATCTGCTCAGCACGCCCGCGTACATGCTGGCAGGGCGGATCAGCGATGCAGCTGCCGGGATCACGCAACTGGTCACGGAAATCGTGCGCCGCATATAGAAACCCCCGCACGCATCTCTAGGGGCTCAGGACAACCGCGCTTGCATCCACCGAGCGCAGGTGCAGATCCATCTGCGGGTAGGCGATCTCGATACCCCGCTCGCGGAACACTTCGGCGATCCGCATGTACAGCTCGGTCTGCACCGGTGTGCGCAACGAGATATCCGCCACGTGCGCGAAGCAGCGCAGATCGAAGGAACTCGGTGCAAATTGCCGGAAGATCACGTTCGGCGCCGGATCGCGCATCACGCGCGGATCAGATTGCAGGATTTCAAGCAATATCCCGCATACCTGCCGCGGGTCGCTATCGCAGGAAATGCCCACATCGATGGTGAGCCGGATGACCGGGCTGCTCAGCGTCCAGTTGATCAGGCGTTCGGTCACAAAGGTCTTGTTCGGCACGATGATTTCGCGATTGTCGGAATCCGTGATCGTGGTCGCACGCATGCGGATGCGCTGGATCGTTCCGCTGTACTCGCCGAGCGTGACCATGTCACCGATGCGCACCGGACGCTCGAACAGCACGATGAGGCCGGAGATGAAGTTCGCGAAAATTTCCTGCAGACCGAAACCGATTCCCACCGACAGACCAGCCGCCATCCATTGCAGCTTGGACCAACCGAAACCCAGCATATGCAGTGATACCAGCCCGCCGACCAGTATCACCGTATAGCGGATCAGGGTCTGGATCGCATACAGCACGCCTCTCTCGGTGATCAGGTTGTAGAACAGTACGCCTACCAGTGCCGGCAGCCCGGATGCGAACACGATGCACAGACCGAGCACCAGCAATGCCGTACCTGCATCGAACAGCGACACGGTGGAGACCGTCTCGACACCGTCCACCGTTTGCACGTAGTTCCACAGACCAACCGTATCGAGAATCGACAGCGCCGTGAAGAACTGCTGCCACACCAGCACCAGTACCAGCGCGGCCACCGCAGCGACCAGCACCTGCAGCAACGCCATTGCCCCCGCGCTCATCTTCTCCAGATCGATCGGGTCGAAACTGTCACCCGCACTCCTTGCCTGCGCTGCGCCATCACCCTCGTCACCGGTCGACTGCAGCGCCTGCGCACCAGCCAGCGAACGCTGTGCGGCGATGGTGAGCCCCAGCAGTCCGGCATCCAGCATCATCTTTGCGAACACCAGCACCACACTGCTGATGAACACGCGCAACTGCAGTTCGCGCGCAGTGAAATGGTAGCCCTCGATATCGAGCACGAACACCAGCGGCAACGCAACGATGGTCGCCAGCAGAAGCAGCCAACCAAGACGTGCCAGCCACGGATGACCACGCGAATAGAATACGGAATCGAACATGCCGCGTGCGGCGCGCACGATCAGCACCAGGAAGACGAAATACGTCGCCGTGACCAGCAGGCCACTGATTCGGTATGACTGATCTGCAGGATCGACCGTCATCAGCCGCATGGCCGCGGCGAAGAAGGCGAGTGGCAGCATCACCCACAGGCCTGCCTGCAGAAGACGGCGTACGCTCTGCACGCGGGCCGTCTTCCAGCGCAGATGCGCACGCGCAAAACCCTCGTGCGCCATCGTGCCGAGCACGAGCAGATAAAGGTAGGCGAGACCCGCCGTCTGATAACACGCTCCGCTCAGCGCCTGCGCAGCCGACCCGGACACCTCGACACGTGCCAGCAGCCAGCCGGCACCGGCCAGCAGCAGCGGTACAGGCAACGCCAGCAGCAGGTGGATCGCAATCGCCTCGAGCCCCATCCAGTACCGGTAGTTGCGCCAGCCGACACGGCGCAGACTGAGCGTGGCCAGCCGGTTCAGCAACGCATTGTGATAGCGCCACACCACGAGCGCGACGATCAGCGCAAGACCTGCGCTCAACGGATGCTCCCGTATCTGCCCCTGCAGCGCGACCCCCAGTGCGCCCCAGTTCTGTGTCTGCAACAGGCCGAACGTGGCGCGCGGCCACGCGAGCAGATCGGCGAAACTCAGACCGGGGTGCGATTTCATCCAGATCAGGTTGCGATCGATCAGCTTGCGGAATCCGGATGCGGCATCCGACTGTTGTCGATACGCCTGTTCCAGGTCGACGATCTGGCCGGTCAGGTGCACGTAGCTGCGGTTCAAGGCGTCGAGCAAGCGGCTGCGATTGCCGAGCAACCGGTCCGCCTCGGCGAGTGTGGCGGCCCGCTCGGCAGTCTCCGGCGACTGCTGTGTGTCGATGGCACGATAGACGACTTCGCGCGACTGTACCTCCGCAGCCAGCAGGCGCGTGATCTGGAACTCGCGCAACCGTGCATTCGACAGCATGTCCGCTACGGCATCGAGCTTGTCGCCCGACTGTCCGTAACTGCCCAGTTTGCGATACTGCGCCACCAGCACCGGCCCGAGCGCATCGCTGAGTGCCGCAATCTCGAGTTGCTGGCGCGTGCTTTCATAGATGTTGGCGATATCGACGGCACGTGCGCTCTCCGTGGCAACGTCGGCACCGATCGCCTCCGAGCGCGCGACCACATCGACATACTCATCGGCAAGACGTGTGATCTCGTCGTGCAACGCCATCAGTTCCGGCAGAGGCGACGTTGCCTCGGCAAGGCCCTGTCGTACCTGCTCACGCAACCTGTCCGCCTCGGCAATCCGCTTCAGGCTATCCATGCCGAGCAGTTCGTCGAGGAAGTGTTCTTCCTGCTCCCGCTGCGCCGTGACCAGTTTCAGTCGCAACTGTGCGGCCGTAAGACGGTCCGGTACCGTCTGGATCTCGGTCTCCAGCCGCGCGATCCGGCTCGCGCGCAGTTCGCGCCCGATCAGCCACTGCTCCTGGCGCGCACGCGTCAGCGCCGGATTTTCCCCCGCCACGATTGCCGGTTTCTTGTCCGGCACCGTGGCACTCGTCGTGAGCGCATTCAGCTCCTGGCGTGCCGCCTCGACACGTGACTGCAGGTTCGCCACGGTTGCCCGCACCGACGTTTCCTCACCGCGCAGCTCGGTCAGGCGTGCGCGCGTGGCACGCAGCATGCTCTCCAGCCGCTGCACCGCCACCCCCTTGGCAAGGCTGCTCGCCGAACGCGCCTGGCGTTGCAGTTCGGTCAGCTCGCGCGTGTAGCGCTCAGTCTTTTCGGGCACTTCCTGGTACAGCCGCAGATAGCGAGCGCTGCTGTCACGGTTTTCCGTAATCGCGGCCAGATCCTGCGCATTGCGCTGGTGGATCTCGAGCAGGCGGGCGTTCAGAGGGTCTTCACTGCCGGCGGCACCCAGGATGCTGATCTGGCGCTGCACATCTTCCAGACTCGGCAGAGTCTGCGTCGCATCCGTGACTTCGGCAGCGACGGCGAGCGTACTGGCGACACACAGCAACAGGACCCGGAGCAGGCGCATACCGGCAAACGGAGCGATCAGCAGATGCAACATTGCAGGACTCGTTGTTCAGGGCCGCGACCGGGCCGGAAGTCTAACCCACGGCATCGTGATCGGGCAGCAGCATGCATGCGTATACTGCCACGGTACGAAGGGAGGT
>DAOLKH010000190.1:0-4477 GCA_035331685.1 Pseudomonadales bacterium | reverse complement strand
GGTGATGCACACATGAAGATTCGCAGGGCAGGGCCGGAAGATCATCGGATCCTTCTCGACATATGGGAACAATCTGTACGTGCGTCACATGATTTCCTGTCAGAACAGGACATACAGACCCTTTTGCCAGTAGTCCGCGACCAGGCGCTGACGAGCCTTGAAGTCTGGGTGCTGTGCGACGAGTCGTCGGCTCCCATTGGTTTCATGGGCCTGGACGGCAACAAGCTTGAGGCATTGTTCATCGCGCCAGCCAGCATTCGGCAAGGCGGGGGAGGACTCATGCTCGAACACGCGCGAAAACTGAAGGGTTCGCTGCACGTGGACGTGAACGAGCAGAATCCTCGTGCCGTGGCCTTTTATCTGGCCAATGGTTTTGTGGTATCGGGTCGCTCAGCAATCGACGGGCAGGGGCAGCCCTTTCCACTTTTGCATTTGACAGAGGGTGGTCATGGTGCGCCGTCCGGATAATGAGTGAATTTGGTGCATAAAACACAGGAGCAGGACTCATGAGAGCGAAAGCCGGAAGATTGCTGAAGATGCTTCGCGCCGCCGCCTGTCTTTCGGTCGGCATGGGGTGGGCGCAGGCACAGGCACAGGTGGCACCACCGGCTGCCGTCGTGTTCGAGAATGTGCGGATCTTCGACGGCACGAGCAGTGCGCTGTCGGAACCCTCGAACGTGCTCGTGCGCGGCAACAGGATCGAGAGCATTTCGAAGCAGCCGCTTGCGGCGAGCGATGCAGCCGGTGCGTTGCGCATTGCGGGTAACGGCCGCACGCTGATGCCCGGGCTGATCGACGCACACTACCATCTGATGATGGCTGGCATGACGATGCCAGTGCTGATGAGCGCGGACGTAGGCTATCTCAATCTGCTCGTCGCACGCACCGCACGCGAGTTGCTGTTGCGCGGCTTCACCAGCATCCGTGACATGGCGGGGCCATCCTTCAGCATCAAGCGTGCGATCGATCAGGGCCTGGTCGACGGCCCACGAATCTGGCCATCCGGCGCGATGATCTCGCAGACCGGCGGGCACGGTGATTTCCGCATGCCCTACGAGGTGCCCGCTGTCAGTGGTGCTCCGCTGAGCCGCAGCGAGGTGCTCAACATGGGCGCGATCGCGGACAGCCCTGATGAGGTGCGCAAGAAGACCCGCGAGCAACTGATGCTCGGCGCCAGCCAGATCAAGCTCGCAGCAGGCGGTGGCGTGGCCTCGCTCTACGATCCGCTGGATGTCAGCCAGTTCACGGAGGCGGAAATCCGTGCTGCCGTCGAAGCAGCGGAGAACTGGGGTACCTACGTCGCCGTGCATGCCTACACACCACGTGCGATTCGCACCGCCATCGCCGCGGGTGTCAGGTCGATCGAGCATGGTCAGCTGATGGACGAGGCAACGGCACGGTTGATCGCCGAAAAGGGTGTGTGGCTGAATCTGCAGGCCTTCCTCGACAACGAGTTTGCAAACCCGTTTCCCGACGGTTCACCGCAGCGTGCCAAGCAGTTGCAGATGTTCACGGGCACCGACAACGCGTTCAACCTGGCCAGGAAATACCGGATCAAGCTGGCGTGGGGTACCGATATCCTGCTCGATCCGCGGCTGACAGACCGGCCGGGCGCGATCCTGGCGACGATGACGCGCTGGTTCATGCCGGCAGAAGTGCTGCGCATCGCTACCAGCAGCAACGCAGAGCTGCTGCAGTTGTCGGGTCCGCGCAGCCCGTACCCGGGCAGGCTTGGCGTGGTCGCTGAGGGTGCGCTCGCGGATCTGTTGCTGGTCGATGGCAATCCGCTCGAAGACATCGGGTTGATTGCCGATCCGGTGAAGAATTTTGTCGTCATCATGAAGGACGGCAGGATCTACAAGGACATCACGCACTAGTCATGGCAGCCGTGCAACTCGAAGCAGGTCTCGTATCCGTGGTCGTCCCCTGCTACAACCACGCACCCTACGTCGAGGAGTGCCTGGCCAGCGTGCGCGAGCAGCAGTACCCCGCAATGGAGATCCTGGTGTTCGACGATGGTTCGCGTGACGGCAGCGCCGACATCATTGCGCCATTGGCGGAGCGATATGGTTTTTATTTTCGTGCACAGAAGAACCAGGGCCTGTCGCGCACGCTGAACGATGCATTGACGATGGCGCGTGGTGAGTTCGTTGCGCCGTTCGCCTCGGATGATGTGATGTATCCCGATCGACTGCAGAAGCAGGTGGAGTTCCTGCAGGCGCATCCGGATGTAGGGATCGTCTCGGGCCAGGTGACGCGAATCGACGAACACGGCAACGAATACCGCAAGCAGGACGAGCGCCCGGCGAAGACCCGCTTCCTGAGCTTCGATGACATCTTTCTGGGCAGGAGCGGGCGTCTGGCAGCAACCGGGATGCTGTATCGGCGCACGGCCATCGATGAGGCGGGTGGCTTTCGTGACGAAATCGCGGTTGAAGACCTGTACATGCAACTCAGGATCGCGCACGCAGGCTGGCGGCTTGCCGACACCCCGGATGTGGTGGCCCGCTATCGCGTTCACAGCAGCAACACGATGCGCAACACCGCCTTCCTGTATGAAAACATTGGCAGGATCTACGACGATTATCGCGAGCATCCGCAGTATGCTCGCGTGCGCCGCAGGTACATGAACGGCATGCTGCTGCGGGCTGCCGGTACCGACAAGCAACTCGCTCGCAGGATCTGGCATGACATGCGCTGGTCCGACTGCAACGGCAGGACGTTGCGCGGCCTGTGGCGTCTGTATTTCAGGAAGATTCGTGGAAGGTGAATCCGCAATGTGGTACGAGTTGTCCGACCTGAAGAAAATCACGGATCCGCGCGGGGATCTGTATGTCAGCGAGCTGGGCAATGGTCTGCCGTTCGAAGTGAGGCGTTTCTATATCCTCACGTCCTTCAGCAAGCATGCGCGGGGGTTCCATGCGCACAAGACGCTGCATCAGATGGCGTATTGCCTGCAGGGTGAGTGTGAATTCCACCTGGACAATGGCGACAGGCGCGAGGTGATACTGCTCAGGGCTTACGAAAAGGGTTTGTACATCAAGCCGGGAACCTGGCGCGAGATGCACAACTTCAGTGCCGACTGCATCATCCTGGTGCTTGCGAGCGAGGTCTACCGCGAAGAAGACTACATTCGACGATACGATGAATTCCTGCAGTGGGTGCAGGCGCAATGATGCATCCATTCAGTGATGTTCAAAGCACTCGGGTTGGCGAGGGAACGCGCATCTGGCAATTCGTCGTCGTACTCGAAGGCGCCGTGATCGGCAGGCACTGCAATATCTGCGCGAATTGCTTCATCGAAAACGATGTGATGATCGGCGATCACGTCACGGTCAAGTCCGGTGTCTATCTGTGGGATGGCGTGCGCCTGGCAGATAACGTCTTCGTAGGTCCTGGCGCGACGTTCACCAACGACAAGTTCCCGCACTCGCAGCGCCATCCCGATCGGTGCGCACTGACGATCGTCGAAGAGGGCGCTTCGATCGGTGGCAATGCGACGATCCTGCCCGGCATCAGCATCGGGCGCCACGCGATGGTCGGCGCCGGTGCGGTGGTCACCAAAAATGTTCCGCCGTTTGCGATCGTCGTCGGCAATCCCGCCCGCATTGTCGGCTATGCCGAGGACAGACCCGCATGATCAGGTTTCTGGACCTGCAGGCACTCAATGCGCGCTACCGAGACGAGTTGATTGCCGCTTTCACACGCGTGCTCGATTCCGGCTGGTATGTGCTTGGCGATGAGGTGGCGCGCTTCGAGCGCGCGTTTGCCGATTATTGCGGCACGCGTTTCTGCATCGGTGTGGGCAATGGGCTGGACGCATTGACGCTTTCGTTGCGCGCCTGGAAGGAGCTCGGACGTCTGCACGATGGTGACGAAGTGATCGTACCGGCCAATACCTATATCGCCTCGATCCTGGCGATTACGGAAAACGGACTGCAGCCGGTGCTGGTCGAACCCGGGGAGCAATCGTTCAATCTCGATCCGGCATCGATCGAAGCTGCGATCACGCCGCGAACCAGGGCAATCCTGGTCGTGCATCTGTACGGCAGGCTGGCTGCGATGGACGCCATTCGTGGTATCGCAGACAGACACGGCCTGCTGTTGCTGGAAGACTGTGCGCAGGCGCACGGAGCCGTTGCGGGTGAGAAAAGGGCGGGGAGCTGGGGCGACGCTGCCGGTTTCTCGTTTTTCCCCGGCAAGAACCTCGGAGCGCTGGGTGATGCCGGGGCGGTGACCACCGACGACGAGGCACTGGCGCAGACGTTGCGTGCATTGCGCAACTACGGTTCGCACGAAAAGTACGTCAACGATATCCAGGGCGTTAACAGCCGGCTGGACGAAGTACAGGCGGCGCTGCTGGAAGTCAAGTTGCGCTGGCTGGATGAGGATATCCGCCTGCGCCGGCACATTGCCCAGCGCTATCTCGACGAGATCGACAACCCGCTGATCCGTCTGCCGCATACCCCGAATCAGG
>DAOLKH010000189.1:0-4485 GCA_035331685.1 Pseudomonadales bacterium | reverse complement strand
GCCGGTGGTACCGCGCGACGTGCTGCTCGAGGCGCACAGCGTTGCGCTGCGTGACGGGCGCATCGTGGCAATCGCAACACGCGATGCGATCATGCACCGCTACAGCACCACCGGCGAAACCACGCTCGCCCACCATGTGCTGATGCCCGGCCTGGTCAACGCGCACGGTCACCTGCCGATGACGCTGCTGCGCGGGCTGGCAGACGACCACGATCTCGCGAGCTGGCTGCAGCGGCATATCTGGCCGGCCGAAACACGCTGGGTCGGCGAGGATTTCGTGCGTGTCGGCACCCGGCTCGCGATCGCCGAAATGCTCGCGAGCGGCACCACCTGCGCGAGCGACATGTATTTCTTTCCGGACATCGTCGCGGCAACGGTCGCCGAGACGGGTTTTCGCGCCCAGATCGCGTTTCCGATCCTCGACAACCCCAGTGCCTGGGCATCCACCGCCGCGGAGTATCTCGCGAAGGGGCTGCAGGTCCGTGACGACTACCGTGGCAACCCGCGCCTGAGTTTCGCTTTCGGACCACACGCGCCGTACACCAACAGCGATGCCACGCTTGCACGCGTCGCGATGCTCGCGGCCGAACTCGATGCGCCGGTACAGATGCACGTGCACGAAACCGCTGGCGAGATACGCGACTCGATCGCACAACACGGCAAGCGCCCCCTGGCCCGCCTCGCGGAACTCGGCCTGCTGTCACCACGCTTCCAGGCCGTGCACATGACGCAGGCTGCAGCCGCCGATCTGGAAGTGCTCGCACGCGAACGCGTGCACGTACTGCACTGTCCCAGCTCGAACCTGAAGCTTGCAGCCGGCTTTTGCCCGGTACACAGCCTGTGCAACGCCGGGATCAACGTCGCCCTGGGCACCGATGGTGCTGCGAGCAACAACACGCTCGACATGTTTGCCGAGATGCGCCTGGCGGCACTGCTCGCCAAGGGCAGCAGCGGCGACCCGACTGCCGTATCGGCACACACGGCATTGCGCATGGCAACCCTGGGCGGCGCCGAGGCACTGGGACTCGCCGAGCGCATCGGCAGCCTCGAGGCCGGCAAGGATGCCGACATGATCGCCGTGAACGTCGAGCGGCACGGGTGCCAGCCGATATACGACATGCACTCGGCGCTCGTGTACGCGGGCAGCGCGGCAGCCGTGACCCATGCATGGATCGAGGGCCGTCAACTCCTCGGCGCCGGCTGGCCTTCCGTTCTCGATCACGAGTGCCTGCTGGCCGACGCCGCTCACTGGCGCCAGCGCATCGCAGCGCACTGAACACTTCCCATTCATCCTTTGTCAGACGGACTTTCGCGCATGAACGAACAGCAGCCGACGCGCAACGTGGATCAGGCGGAAATCGCCAAGTTCGAAGCCCTCGCCAGCCGCTGGTGGGATCGTGCGGGCGACTTCCGCCCGCTGCACCAGATGAATCCGTTGCGCGCGAACTGGATCGATGCCCGTGCGCCCGTGGCGGGGCGGCGCGTGCTCGACGTAGGTTGCGGTGGCGGCATCCTCAGCGAGGCGCTCGCGCAGCGCGGTGCGGAAGTCACCGGCATCGACATGGGCGAGGCGCCGCTGGCGGTGGCCCGTCTGCACCTCGTCGAGTCAGGGCTCGATATCGACTACCGGCACACAAGCGCCGAAGATCTCGCCAGCGAAGCTCCGGCGAGCTTCGATATCGTCACCTGCATGGAGGTGCTGGAGCACGTACCGGACCCCGCATCGCTGGTGCGCGCCTGCGCGCAACTGGTGCGCCCCGACGGGCACCTGTTCTTCGCCACGATCAACCGCAACCCCAAGAGCTACGTGTTCGCGATTCTCGGTGCCGAACACATCCTGAAACTGCTGCCCAAAGGTACGCACGACTACGCACGCTTCATCCGGCCCTCGGAGCTCGCTGCCTGGGCACGCGCCGCAGGACTCGCCCTTGGCGACGTCGAGGGCATGCTCTACAACCCGATCACGCGCACGTTCAGCCTCGGGCGCGACGTCGACGTGAACTACCTGCTGCACGCGCAGAAACCCGAGTGAGCGTCGTCGGCGGTGGCACGCTGCTGCGTGCCGTTCTGTTCGACCTCGATGGCACGCTGCTCGACACGGCGCCCGATTTCGTGACCGCCGTGAACCACCTGCGGGCGGAACACGATCTGGCTGCGCTGCCACTTGCCGCAATCCGCGCTACCGTGTCGCATGGAGCACGCGCACTGGTCAGGCTCGCGTTCGGCATCGGCGAGGAAGACCCCGCATTCGACGCACTGCGTCAGCGCCTGCTCGTGCTGTACGAACAACAACTGCTGGTGAAAACCGCTCCGTTTGCAGGGATGATACCGCTGATCGCGGCGCTGGCAGCCCACGGCGTGCGCTGGGGTGTGGTCACCAACAAGCCGAACTACCTCGCAGCCCCGCTGCTCGCGCACGCTCCGTTCACGCCGCCTGCGGCAGTGTTGATCTGTCCGGATCACGTGACGCGCACGAAGCCCGACCCGGAGCCCCTGCTGCTCGCCTGTACACGCCTCGGCTGCAGCGCAAACCAGGCTATCTATATCGGCGATCACGCACGCGACATCGAAGCCGGGCGCAACGCGGGCATGCGCACGATTGCCGCCAGCTACGGCTACCTGCAACCCGGGGAGACGGTCGATGCCTGGCACGCCGACTACGAAGCCGACTCGGTGGCCGCAATCGAACACATCCTCTTCACCCGATTCCTTCCCGACCCGGACGACAGGACACCGTCATGACCGAACCTCGCCTCTACCAGGCACCACCCGGACTGCTCGCCGGGCGCAACATCCTCGTCACCGGCGCCGGAGCCGGCATCGGACGCGCAGCCGCGTTCAGCCTTGCCGCCCATGGAGCGACCGTGGTCCTGCTCGGGCGCAACCAGGCGCGACTCGAGGAGTGCTATGACACGATCGTCGACGCGGGTGGACCGGAACCCGTGATCCAGGTGCTCGATCTGAAGGACGCCGATGACGCGCTGTACCGCGCGCTGAACGAGCAGATCCTCGAGCATCTCGGCTGCCTGCACGGCGTGCTTCACAATGCCGCTCTGCTTGGACCGCGCACACCGCTCGAGCAGTACCCAAGCGCGAAATGGCTCGAGCTCATGTCCGTAAACCTGAATGCGCCGTTCATGCTGACACGCGCGCTGATGCCGGCGCTGCACGCTGCCCCTGACGCCTCGATCGTCTTCACGAGCTCCGGCGTCGGTCGCCGCGGGCGGGCATACTGGGGCGCCTACGCCGTATCCAAGGCCGGCATCGAAGGGCTGTGCCAGGTATTGGCTGACGAGCTGGCCAATACCAGCACGATCCGCGTCAACTGCATCAACCCTGGCGCAACGAACACCGCGATGCGCCGCGAGGCCTATCCGGCGGAAACACCGCAAAGCAATCCGTCGCCGGAACGGATCATGGCCGCCTACCTCTACCTGCTGGGACCCGACAGCATCGGTTGCACGGGTGGCTCCTTCGACGCACAGGCCCGCTGACCGGGGCATCCCGGGGTTACGAGACACCCCGCGCCCTCCTTGTGGTGGGAATGCGGCGTCAAATACCCGTCGGACACTGGTTGCGCGAATCTGTGCTGCCATTGCGATTTCTTTTGTCTTTCAATGCATTGAAGCCTGCACCAGCATCGCTGGCACGATAATCGCTTGGGCCTGCGCCACGCGATCATCCGCCACCGCCGAGGGCACGCATGGCCAGCGCCGACATCCTCGAGTTTCCACGTCCCGGACCCGAAATACCGCCACAGCGCGGCGCCGCACCGATCGAGCGCCCGCTGACCCCGCCAGAGCTGCAACTGGCGCACACACTGCACGGACATCTCGATCTCGTGAGCCTGCTGGAGCGATTTCTCGCCGAAGTGCGGCGCGCACAGCCGCTCGAAGGCCTCTGCTACTCGCCACCGGATTCCGGTGAATGCTTCGTCGCCGGGCGCACCAGCGCTGCAAGCCTGCGTTCGCGGCTGTACTTCGCCGGAGAGTACCTCGGACAGGTCGAGGCACAGGTGCACAGCGAACTGCACTCCCCGCTCGGCACACTGCTCGCACCGCTGGCCTCGCCGCTGCGCAATGCGCTGCACCACCATCGCCTGAAGCTGCTCGCACGCAAGGATTCACTGACCGGCCTCGGCAACCGCATGGCGCTCGATTCAGCGCTGGAAACCGAGCTTGCGCGAGCACAACGCTTCGGACAGGCCTTCTCGCTGCTGATCGCCGATATCGACCACTTCAAGCAGATCAACGACACGCTGGGCCACGGCTTCGGTGACCAGGTGATTCGAGCCGTCGCAGGCCAGGTGCACCGCTGCCTGCGCCCCTACGACCAGGCCTTCCGCTACGGTGGTGAGGAGTTCGTGGTGATACTCAGCCAGACCGGCCTCGGCGAGGCGATGCAGGTCGCCGAGCGGTTGCGCAAGCGCATCCGCCAGCGCTGCTCCGTCGATACCACCAACGGGCGCGTCACGGTCAGCATCGG
>DAOLKH010000188.1:0-4530 GCA_035331685.1 Pseudomonadales bacterium | reverse complement strand
ACCGGCGAGCAGCTCGCCGACGTCCTGATCGCACTCGAGTATTGCATCGTATCGCTGCAGGCAGGGGACGTACCCGATCGCAGGATTCTCGAGCTGGCGCGCGTGCCTGCGCTGCACCATGACCATGCCGCGCGGATCGCGGTAGCTGGCGGCAGTATGTGCTAGGCTGCCGCGCGCCATGACCACGAGGCGATGCATGTGTGGGAATTGATGATGGAATACGGGCTGTTTCTGGCCAAGACGCTGACCATCCTGGCCGCGGTTCTGATCGCAGCACTCGGTGTGGCCGGAGCCGTCGTGCGCGCCCGCGGTCGCGGCGAGGATGGTCATATCGAGGTGCGCAAGCTCAATCATCGATTCGATGCGATGCGCGATGCGCTGCACGCCGCAGCGCTCGGCGAGCGCGAATACAAGCGCTGGCGCAAGGCCGAACGCAAGGCTGCAAAGGCGCGATGCGGGCGCGCTGCCACCGACACCACGGCTGCTGATGGCGCTGCGGCGGACGTTGCAACCACCAAGGCGCCACGACGTGTATTCGTGCTCGGCTTTCACGGTGACATCAGGGCTCACGCGGTGCGCAACCTGCGCGAGGAGATCAGTGCCTTGCTGACGCTCGCGGAACCCGAGGACAGTGTGGTGCTGCGCCTGGAGAGCAGCGGTGGCATGGTCCACGCGTATGGTCTTGCGGCGGCCCAACTGGTGCGCATCCGTGAGCGCGGCATCCCGCTCACCGTGTGCGTGGACAAGGTGGCTGCAAGTGGTGGTTACCTGATGGCCTGTATTGCCGATCGCATCGTGGCTACCCCGTTTGCCATGGTGGGGAGCATCGGCGTGCTTGCACAGATACCGAATTTCCACCGTCTGCTGAGGAAGCACGACATCGACTACGAATTGCTTACCGCCGGACAGTACAAGCGCACGCTGACCGTATTTGGTCGCAATACCGACACCGCCCGACAGAAGTTCACAGAGGAGCTGGAAGACACGCACGCGTTGTTCCGCGAATTCGTGCAGCGCTATCGTCCGGGGCTCGACGTTGCCGCAGTGGCCACCGGAGAGGTCTGGTTCGGCGAACGCGCGCAGGGCCTCGGGCTGGTCGATGCGCTGGGAACCAGTGATGCGCTGTTGCAGGATGCCGCACGCGAATCCGACGTGCTGGAGCTGCGCCATGTGGAGCGCCGTGCCATTGGCGAGCGGCTCGGACTCGCGATCGAGGGCACGGTCCGGCGCGGTGTCGAGCAGGCTCTGGACGGGTTGTCGGAGCCGGGTCGACTCACGCGCTGAAGCAACTAACGGCAACCGTGCGCAATGCGTGAGCGCACTTCGCGCAGACGTGCGTGCAGACGGTTCGCCTGGTTGACCGAGTGTGGTCGGCGCAGTTGCTGCACGATCTGTTCGCGCTGGCGCTCCAGGCGGACGCAGTCGTCACTGCTCGTGCGCGCGTGCATGCCGGAAGCTGGCAACAATGCCAGGATCGTGGTGAATATCAGCAGGGTCTGGCGCATGGGATCTCCCTCCCTGGAAATCGGGTCCAGTTGAACGCGCATGCACGGTGGAAGTCAATGCGCCTGAGAAATTGCTCGTGTCGTGCGTGCGACGCTACGGGTCCGGGAAGATGGCGCCCGCGGCTTCGGGAGTTTCGATGATCAACGAAGGCAGGCGAGTGGCGGGCATCGTGCTTGCCGGGGGGCGCGGCAGTCGCATGGGTGAGGGTGGCAAGAGCCTGCGTCGCCTCGGCGATCGCACGCTGCTCGAACGCGTATGGGAGCGTGCCGCAGGGCAGGTCGATCTGCTGCTGCTGAATTACAACGATGACCCCTGCGGGCTGCCGGTACCCGCCACCACGGTTCTCCCCGATCCGGTTCCCGGCTACCCGGGTCCA
Organism: Pseudomonadales bacterium; assembly: GCA_035331685.1. Classification (GTDB taxonomy): domain Bacteria; phylum Pseudomonadota; class Gammaproteobacteria; order Pseudomonadales; family UBA5518; genus UBA5518. The sequence continues at coordinate 2,648 of DAOLKH010000188.1, read as the reverse complement.
CTCGCAGGAGTTCTGGCCGGACTCGAGTTCCTGCGCGAACACCATCCGGATCGGCGCTGGATGGCGAGCTTTCCCTGCGATTCACCGTGGTTTCCACGGGACCTGGTAGCGCAGTTGCTGACGGAAGCGGAGCGGTGCGGGGCGCCGGTGGCAGTGGCTGCGGCCGATGGTCGGATGCAGCCCGTATTCGCGCTGTGGTCGGTTGTCGTCGCGCCGCGCTTGCGCAGCGCACTGCTCGATGGTGCGCAACGGGGAGTGGGCGCGTTCCTGCGCGGACTTCCCCACGTGTGTGTCGACTGGTCGGCGAGCGGTGAAGATCCGTTCTTCAACATCAACACCCCGGATGAACTCGTGCTCGCCGAGCGGCGTCTGGCAGACGAACGCCACGGAAGGTAGACTCGCGCGCTTCCCGTCAACGTGCACAGAGAGGTGTCTTCGTGGGTCCATTGCACGGCAGAAAAATCGTCGAGATCGCAGGCATCGGCCCGGGACCTTTTGCCGCGATGATGCTGGCCGATATGGGTGCGGACGTGATCCGCGTTTCCAGGCCATCGAGCGGCATGCTCAGCATGGCCGAGAACGAGAAGCTCGATTTCGGCAACCGCGGCAAGCGCTGCATCGCGCTGAACCTCAAGGATCCGCAGGCCGTCGACGTGGTGCTGCACCTGATCGAAGACGCCGATGCAATGCTCGAGGGCAATCGTCCGGGCGTGATGGAGAAGCTCGGGTTGGGACCCGATGTGTGCCTGCAGCGCAATCCGCGGCTCGTGTACGGACGCATGACCGGTTGGGGCCAGGACGGACCGCTGGCATACGCGGCGGGTCACGATCTGAACTACATCGCACTCACCGGTGCATTGCACGCAATCGGCGAGAAGGGTGGCAAGCCGGTGGTACCGCTGAACCTGATCGGTGATTTTGGCGGCGGAGGGCTGCTGCTCGCATACGGCATCGTCTGCGCGATTCTCGAGGCGCAGTCTTCCGGCAAGGGGCAGGTTGTCGATGCGGCGATGGTCGATGGCGCATCGACGCTGATGACGATGATGTACGGTGCGTTCCAGTCCGGATTCTGGCGTGACGAGCGCGGCAGCAACATGCTCGACGGGGGTTCGCACTTCTACGGCGTCTACGAGACTGCGGATGGCAAGTACGTTTCGATCGGTTCGATCGAACCACAGTTCTACGCGCAGTTGCTGGAGAAGCTCGGTCTTGCGGATGAGCAGTTGCCGCACCAGCACGACGCACGGCGCTGGGACGCACTGAAGGAGCGCTTTGCCGCCATCTTCCGTTCCCGCACGCGTGACGAATGGTGCGCGATCATGGAGGGCAGCGACGTCTGCTTTGCACCGGTGCTGGCGCTGGGCGAGGTCGCAACGCATTCCCACGCCGTGGCGCGCGCCGCTTTCTTCGAGAACGACGGGATATGGCAGCCTGCGCCGGCGCCACGCTTCAGTCGCACGGTGCCGGCCACACCGGCGACGGCGGTGCGCATCGGTGCCGACACCGATGCGATTCTGGCTGCAATCGGCTACGACGCACGGCAGATCGAGGCGTTGCGCAGCGCCGGGGCGGTGTACTGAGGGTCGCGTCGACGGCCGATCGGCGCGAATGCCTACCTGCCCAGCATGCCGCGGATTGCGGCAGGCAGATCGGCCGGAAGCAGCACCAGTTTGCCGTTCTGCGAACCTGCCATCTCGCGTATCGAATTGATGTAGCGTTCGCCGAGCAGGAACATCGCAGGCAGCTCGTTGTCCTTGACCGCCTCGGTGACCAGTTCGATCGCACGCTGGCTGGCCTGGGCAAGCAACACCTGCGCGTCCGCGTCGCGCCTCGATGCTTCCAGCCGGCCTTCGGCCTCGAGAATTGCGGCGGTCTTGCTGCCTTCGGCGCGCGAGACCGTGGCGCGGCGCTGGCGTTCGGCCGCGGCCTGTTCCTCCATCGCGGTCTGCATGCGCTGCGACGGATTGATGTCCTGGATCTCTACCGTCTTCAGGGTGATGCCCCAGTCGGCGATATCGTCGGAGATCGCTTCCTTGAGCCGCGCCTTGATCTGGTCACGCGAAGACAGCGCATCGTCGAGTTCCATCTCGCCGATGATGGATCGCAGCGATGTCTGTACCAGGTTCTGGATCGCGATGCGGAAGTCCTCGACGCCGTAGACGGCCTTCTCGGGCTGCACAATGTTGATATAGGCGACCGCGTTCACGACGATCACGACGTTGTCGCGCGTGATCACGTCCTGCGACGGCACATCGAGCACGATATCCTTGGTGGTGACCCGATAGGCAACCACGTCGACGAAAGGCACGATGATTCTGAGCCCCGGGTTCAGGGTCTCGTGGTACTTGCCAAGGCGTTGCACCACCCATTTGCTGCCTTGCGGAACGATCCGTGCCCCCTTGGAAATGGTGATCAGAACCAGCGCGAAAAACACGACTACCAGGTACAGGCCTTCCATGTTGCCTCCGTTCGGCTGAGGGAAATATTTCTCTAGTGTCGTGCCACGATCAGCGTGTTGCCTGATACGTCCTCGACCACGACGCGATCTCCTGCCTTGACCGGGTCGGCACAGAAGAACTGCCATTCTTCTGCGCCGAGCTTGGGCGTGGCGAAGCGCAGCATGCCGCGCTTGTCGCCCGCCGGGGCAT
>DAOLKH010000187.1:0-4558 GCA_035331685.1 Pseudomonadales bacterium | reverse complement strand
GCAGCACCACGGCTGGCGTCGACGATGCCGCGGGTGGTGCACTGCAGCGGCTGATCCGCAACGAGCATTTCAGCGGCGCCGCCGGCAAGAGCCTGCTGCTGCACGAGGTGCACGGAATCGCAGCCCCGCGCGTGCTGCTGCTCGGCTGCGGCGACCCGCACAAGCTCGATACGACGGCGTTGCGCAAGATGCTCCAGCATGCGTTGTCTGTATTGCAGGCAAGCGGCAGCAGCGACGCCACCTTCGTGCTGGACGATCTGGCGACAACGGAGCGCGAACGCAACGCACAGGCCCTGCAACTCGCACTGCTCGCCGGTGCCAGCACGTACCGCTACACCCACACCCTGTCGAAGCCCGAGCCTGCGCCACGCCTGCACAAGGTCGTCTTCGGGAGCACTGCCAAGCCCGCTGCCAGCACCGTACGCGCACTCGCCGAGGGCCACGCGATCGCGACCGGCACCAGCCTGGCCCGCGAACTCGGCAACCTGCCGCCGAACATCTGCACACCGGGCCACCTCGCAGAGCGGGCACGCGCACTCGCCGAGCGGCACGGGAAGCTCAGCTGCCGGGTACTCGACGAGAAGAAGATGGCTTCGCTCGGCATGGGCGCCTTGCTGTCCGTGACCGCGGGAACCCAGGAGCCTGCGAGGCTGATCGTGCTCGAGTACCGTGGTGCGGCGCGCGACGAACGCCCGCACGTGCTGGTCGGCAAGGGGATCACCTTCGACTCCGGCGGCATCAGCCTGAAGCCGGGAGCCGGGATGGACGAGATGAAGTTCGACATGTGCGGCGCGGCGAGCGTGCTCGGTACGCTCGAAGCAATCGCGACGCTGCAGCCGCGGCTCAACGTCATCGGCATCGTCGCTGCGGCCGAGAACCTGCCGAGCGGCAGCGCGACACGCCCGGGTGACGTCGTGAAAAGCATGGCAGGCACCACGATCGAGGTCCTGAACACCGACGCCGAAGGCCGCCTGATCCTCTGCGATGCGCTGACCTACGCACAGCGCTTCAAGCCGCGCTCGCTGATCGATATCGCCACGCTGACCGGAGCCTGCGTGGTTGCCCTCGGCAAGCACGCCAGCGGACTGTTCAGCAACGACGAGGAACTGGCGACGCAACTGCTCGCTGCGGGCGAGGCCACGCACGACCGTGCCTGGCGGATGCCGCTGTGGGAAGACTACCAGGAGCAGTTGAAGAGCAACTTCGCCGACGTGGCGAACGTGGGCGGACCGGGTGCCGGCAGCGTCACCGCCGCGTGCTTCCTCGCCCGCTTCACGCGCGAGCAGTGCTGGGCGCACCTCGATATCGCGGGAACCGCATGGGAACAGGGCGCCAGCAAGGGCGCCACCGGTCGCCCGGTGGCGCTGCTCACGCGCTATTTGCTCGACCGTGCGGGTTTGCCGGGAAAACCCCGCAAGAGTGCCGGCGGGTGACCCGGATCGACTTCTATCTGCTGCCGGTTGCCGAGCCGCACGGCAAGCTGAGCTTCGCCTGCCGGCTCGCGGAAAAGGCATTCCGCGAGGGCTGCCAGGTGCACGTGCACGCCAGCGACGCCGACGAGGCTGCAGCAATGGATGCGCTGCTGTGGTCGTTTCGCGACACCAGCTTCGTGCCCCACCGGCGCATCGACGTGCCCGCCAGCGAACCGGCGCCGGTGCTGATCGGCTGGGGCGAGGAACTCTCCGACCACCATGACGTACTGATCAACCTGACGCAGAGCGTGCCACCGTTGTTCGGGCGCTTCGAACGTGTCGCCGAGATAGTGCTCGACGACCCGGCGCTGCGCACCGCCGGCCGCGAACGCTGGCGTTTCTACAAGGAACGCGGCTATCCGCTCGCCCACCACGACCTCCAGCATCTGCACGGGGGAGAAGCCCGTGAGCCCTGAACAGGAGAACACGCGTCGCGAGCTGCTCGACGAGCTGGACTCACTGAGCGCCGCCCTGGAGAGTGCATGGCAGGAGATCGCACCCGGCGAGGATCCGCGCATCCCGGTACTGAGCGACGTCGTCGAAGTCAGCGCGGCAGCGCCAGCCGACGAACCCTCCGTCGCAGAGGACAAGGTCGCTCCGGCTTCTGACGACGCCGTGGCCTGCCTCGTCGACGAGCTGCTTGCCCAATGGCTGCCCGTGATCGAAACCGAACTGCGCCCCCGCCTGCAGGAGCACGCCAGGGCCCGTTTGGCGCTCGAAGACAGGTCCACCTAGAATCGCCGCTTCATCCACATCGCGGGTCCGAGCGAGCACCGCGAGCCAAGAACCGAAATCATGGACAAGACCTACAGCCCGGAGCAGATCGAGAGTCGCTGGTACGCGGAGTGGGAAAGCCACGGCTATTTCCGCCCTGGCGGCAGCGGGACGCCGTACTGCATCGTGATTCCACCGCCGAACGTGACCGGCAGCCTGCACATGGGACACGCATTCCAGCAGACGATCATGGACGCGCTGATCCGCCACCAGCGCATGCGAGGCTGCAACACGCTGTGGCAGGGTGGCACCGACCATGCCGGCATCGCGACCCAGATGGTCGTCGAACGTCTGCTCGCTGCCGAGGGCACGGATCGCCTCTCGCTCGGTCGCGAGGCGTTCACGCACCGGGTGTGGGAGTGGAAGGAGCACTCCGGCGGCACGATCACGCGCCAGCAGCGCCGCCTCGGCAACTCGGTCGACTGGACACGCGAACGCTTCACGATGGACCCGGATCTCTCCGCAGCCGTGCGCGAGGTGTTCGTGCGGCTGTACGAGGAAGGGCTGATCTACCGCGGCAAGCGCCTCGTGAACTGGGATCCGAAACTGCACACCGCGATCTCCGACCTCGAGGTCGTGCAGGAAGAGGAAGACGGCCATCTGTGGCATCTGCGCTACCCGCTGGCCGAAGGCAGCGACTCGCTGGTGGTCGCGACCACGCGCCCCGAGACGATGCTCGGCGACGTCGCGATCGCGGTGCATCCCGACGATGAACGCTACCGTCACCTGATCGGACGCAGCGTGCGGCTGCCGCTCGCCGAGCGCATGATTCCGGTGATCGCCGATGCGTACGTGGACCCCGCGTTCGGCACCGGTTGCCTGAAAATCACGCCGGCACACGACTTCAACGACTACGAGGTCGGCAAGCGCCACGGCCTCGAGGCGATCAATCTGTTCACTATCGACGCCGCACTGAACGACAACGCTCCGGCCGCGTATCGCGGCATGGACCGCTTCGCGGCCCGCGCTCGCATCGTGGCGGATCTCGACGCCCTCGGACTGCTGGCGAAGATCGAGAAACACCGCCTCAAGGTGCCGCGCGGCGACCGCAGCGGCGTGGTGATCGAACCCTATCTGACCGACCAGTGGTTCGTCGCGACCCGGGCGCTGGCCGAGCCCGCGGTGCGTGCGGTCGAGGACGGGCGCATCGAGTTCGTACCCAGGCAGTGGGAGAACACCTACTTCGCGTGGATGCGCGAGATCCAGGACTGGTGCATTTCACGCCAGCTCTGGTGGGGCCACCAGATCCCGGCCTGGTACGACGACGCCGGCAACGTCTACGTCGGGCGCAGCGAGGCCGAGGTTCGCACCGTGCACGGGCTGGACGAACTGCCGCTGCGCCAGGACGCCGACGTGCTCGATACCTGGTTTTCCTCCGCGCTGTGGACCTTCTCCACACTGGGCTGGCCACGTGACACCGCGGAGCTGCGCACCTTCCACCCCACCGATGTGCTGGTCACCGGTTTCGACATCATCTTCTTCTGGGTCGCACGCATGGTGATGATGACCCTGAAGTTCATCGGCGACGTGCCGTTTCGCAAGGTTTACGTGACCGGGCTGATCCGCGACGAGCACGGCCAGAAGATGTCGAAGTCCAAGGGCAACGTGATCGATCCGCTCGACCTGATCGACGGCATCGACGTGGAGGCGCTGGTCGCCAAGCGCACCGCCGGCATGATGCAGCCGCAGCTCGCGCAGAAGATCGCCACCGTGACCCGCCGCGAATACCCGCAAGGCATCCGCGCCCACGGTACCGATGCGCTGCGCTTCACACTGTGTGCGCTTGCCTCCACCGGCCGCGACATCAAGTTCGACATGGGGCGGCTCGAAGGCTACCGCAACTTCTGCAACAAGCTGTGGAACGCGGCACGCTTCGTACTGATGCACACCGAAGGCAAGGACTGCGCACTGCCGGGCGAGACCGGCGTCGCGCTGTCGCTGCCCGACCGCTGGATCCTCTCGCGGCTGCAGCAGACGATCGGCGAGGTGGAACGCACACTGGCCGGGTTCCGCTTCGACCTGGCCACGCAGGCACTCTACGAGTTCACCTGGAACGACTACTGCGACTGGTACCTCGAACTGGTCAAGCCGGTGCTGGGCACCGGTGCTGACCTCGCGCAGGCGCGCGTCGCACGGCGCACGCTGCTCGAGGTACTGGAAACCGTGTTGCGCCTCGCTCATCCGTTCATTCCGTTCATCACCGAAGAGATCTGGCAGCGCGTCGCGCCGCTCGCGGGTCGGCCCGGCCCCACCGTGATGCTGGCACCGTACCCGGTGGCCGATGCGCAACAGATCGACGCGGTGGCCGCCGC
>DAOLKH010000186.1:0-4560 GCA_035331685.1 Pseudomonadales bacterium | reverse complement strand
GCATCAACGACGCACCGGCACTGCATGCGGCCGACGTCGGGATTTCGGTCGATCAGGCTGCCGATGTCGCCAAGGATGCCGCTGACTTCGTGCTGTTGCAGCACGACCTCGAGGCGGTGCGCAAGGGTATCGACGAAGGACGTCACACGTTCGCGAACACACTGAAATACATCTTCATCACGACCAGCGCCAACTTCGGCAACATGGTCAGCATGGCGCTGGGCACGCTGTTCCTGCCGTTCCTGCCGTTGCTCGCGAAGCAGATCCTGCTGAACAACCTGCTTTCCGCCGTTCCGGCAATGGGGATCGCCAGCGATCGCGTCGATCGCGATTGGGAGGCGACGCCGCACCGCTGGGACATCCGCATGATCCGCAATTTCATGCTCACCTTCGGGCTGCTCAGTACGGCTTTCGATCTGCTGACCTTTGGCGCACTGCTGTATCTGGCGGGTGAGGCGGTGGCGATATTCCGCACCGGCTGGTTCGTGGAGTCGTTGCTCACGCAGTTGCTGATCATGCTCGTCATACGCACGCACGGCCCCCTGTATCGGAGCATGCCGGGGCGGTTTCTGCTGTGGGCTACGCTGGCTGTCGCCTGCCTCACCATGACGCTGCCGTGGCTGCCTGTACATGTGTTCGATTTCGTGCCGCTGCCGCTGCCGATACTCGGCGCCGTACTGCTGATCACGGTGCTGTACCTGCTGGTTTCCGAAGCCACCAAGCGCACGTTCTATAGGCGCTGGGTGTGAATCGAGGCGGCAGTGATGAGTGGTTCCGCATCTGCTAGTGATGTCGGACAGCATGACTTCACCGTGTGGCTGCCGATGCTGCCAGGCATCTGGCTGACCCGACGCGAGCTGCGCTGACGGACCACGCTGCTAGGACTGCAGCGCTGGCGTGAGCACGGATGACTGTCCGGTGCTCTCGTGCGTGCGCGCATCGAGCGAGCGCAGGAAGCGTGCAACGAAGAACAGCGTCGTGAGCAGCAGCCCGGAATAACCGACTCCTCCCATGATGTACGGCAGCATTGCGTTGCCTTCCTGCACGGTACGCAGGTTGAAGCTGAGCAGGCCGAGCGTGATGATCGCGCCGAAGATCCACATGAAGAGCAGCCACACGCCGGCTTCCCAGCCCTGCAGGCGGCGGGCCCAGCCGAGTGGCGCGACGGCACGGTCATGCGTATCGACGGCATGCTGCGTGCGTATTCCCATCGTCAGCAGATCGAACACGACCGCGCAGACGCCGACCGCGAATACCAGGCCGAACAGCGGTACCAGCAGCTTCATGGTGAGCATCGCGGGTCCGACGTCGCCACCGAACCAGTCGAGGCCGAGCGTGCGGTAGACGAACACCTGTACCGTGCCGCCGATCGCGAAGACGAAGCCGAGCCCCAGTATGCCGATGAACACCAGCCAGAAGCCGAGCTTGCCGAGGCGTTGATCGAAGTGGTCGATTCCGCGCATCAGCGGCACGGCGTAATACGCTGCGGCAAGCCCGAGCATGCCGAAGGTGCCGAACAGCGCGAGGTGCGCGTGGCTGAGCGTTACCCAGGTTCCGTGCGACCACGCGTTCGTGAGCGCGAACGTCATCGTGAAGCCGAGGATGCCGGCACCGACCTGCTCGAGGACCACCGAGCCGAGCAGGAACGCAAACGCTGGCATGTTCGTGACCGGCTTGTTGTCCTGGTGGGCGTCGAGATAGACGTGCCAGAAGCAGAAGATCAGCGGCAGCGGTTCGAGCGCGCTGAACAGCGAGCCCCAGAACTGCCAGAACTCGGGCGTGCCGATCCAGAAATAATGGTGGGCGTTGCCGATCAGCCCCGACAGCCACACCAGCGAGATGCCCCAGAACACCGCGAAGCCCACGGACTTCAGGTCCGCGCCGAACATCAGCACGAGCAGGAAGCCGATCAACGAGATATGGATGACTTCCCACACCCCCTCGACCCAGTAGTGGACAACGTACCAGCGGAAGTATTCCTGCAGGTCGATGCGTTCGACGAAGAACATGCCGAAGATCCACACCAGCGTCAGCGCCACCACGCCGATGCCGAGTCCCCAGTGGATCTCGTTCCAGTCCTTCACGGCCGGGAATGTGCGCAGCACGACGTAGCAGACGATCGCGAAGCCGATCAGGATCACGACGTCGACGATGCGACCGCCCTCGAGGTATTCCAGCCCCTCCTGCAGCCAGGGCTGTCCTGCCCACCAGCCCGCGATGCCCTGCTGCGCGAGCGCCTGCGTCGCGACGTTCCAGACGACGAGCGCCATCAGCACGTAGAACAGGAGCTTGATCAGCCCCGGGGCAGCCAGTTCGCGCCTGGACAGCAGCGGCCCGACGAACAGGATCGTGCCGATGAAGCCCGACAGTATCCACAGGATGCCGAGGTTGAGGTGCTCGGCCCGCGCCACATTGAAGTTCAGCGTGCCTGCGAGCAGCGTGGGGTCGATGTGCTGGGCTGCGAGCAGCAGGCCGAAGCCGACCTGGAAGAAGAACAGCACCGCCATCAGCATGAAGAAGCGCAGGCTGAGGCGCTGGGTCTGGTATTCGATGCGGATCATGGCTGTTCCCCTGCAAGGCTGCGGATATACGCGACGACGGCCGCGATCTGGGCTTCATCGAGCATCCCGGCGTACGAAGGCATCAGGTGCGGTGCAAAGCCGGCCACCACCTTGGCGTCCGGGTCGACGATCGACTCCTTCAGGTAGGCATCGTCCGCGCGCACCTTGCTGCCGTCGGTGAGCGCAACCTCGGAGCCGTAGAGATCGCCCCAGCCGGGGCCGACGAGCCGCTGGTCGCCGCTCGAGTGGCAGGCAAGGCAGCCGGTGTCACGGGCTACCTGCTCGCCGTGCGCGGCCTCGGATACCGCCGTGCCGACCGTTCCCGGTACAGCGCTTGGTGACTGTGTCGCAGTGCTTGCGGTCTGCAGGCTGGCGGGCATCGGTTTCGCATACGGAAAATCCAGGCCGTCGACGCGCGGCTTCGGCGGCCAGCCTTCGGTATTGATCGCCGAGGTGTATTTGAGGAAGGCGATCAACTTGCCGATCTCGTCGTGCGACAGCGGCAGGTTCGGCATCAGCGATGCGTGAGCGCTGCGACGCGCGATGCGCTCGGCGGCGGCCGGGTACTTCTGCAGGTAGGCGTCGATCGAGTCGACGCCGGCTTCGGTGGCGACCGCTTCGTTGCGCAGTTGCATGGCTACGGCGCCGCTGGTGGGCCACGCTCCGGCCGAGGGCAGGAAGGCTTCCAGCCAGGCGGGGCCGACCTTGCCGTAGAGTTTGGTGAGGTCCGGACCGAAATACGCGCCGTTGCCGACGATGGTATGGCATCCCATGCAGTTGTAGGCCTGGAATACCCGCTTGCCGTCGACCGCAGCGTGACCGGAGTAGCTGATTGCGGACGGCAGCGTCTGCCCGCGCGTGTCGACGAACGAGGCCGCCGACAGCGCGAGGAAGATGAGTCCCATCAGGCCAAGCACCAGCAGTGCGCGGCGCCGGCTCTGCCTTTCCTCGCAGGGTTTGCCCGGTGAACAACTCATGGCGTGTCCTCCCCGCTGGCATGCGACGATCCGGATGATTGCGCGCGCCGTGCCTGTTCGAGCGCGTCATGCTCGAACAGCGTCGTGAGCCGGCCGAGAAACGCGTAGAAGACGTAGACGGCGAGCACGAAGCCCAGCACGAAATACACCAGCCACATCGTGTGTGACTCTGCCCAGTACTCGAAATTGCGCCAGTAGGGCCAGGACAGCGCCAGGCTCGCGCCGCTGCCGAGGACCGCGAGGCCGATCCGGATGATGTGTTGCGCCGCCATGTTGCCCTCCGTTTCGCGTGGTTTGCCGACCGACTGGACGGGCGGACTGGAAACAGGTATTTATGGTGCCAATTTAGACCGATTAATTTGCGTTGTAAATACCAATTGGATTGATGCCATGCGTCTCGCCGCTTTTACCGACTACGGATTACAGGTTCTGATGCGGTTGGCAGGCAGTTCCGGGGAGCTGCTCACCACGCAGCGCATCGCCGAGGAGGCACGGATTCCGTACAACCACCTCACCAAGGTGGTGCAGGATCTCGCCCGCGGAGGCTTCGTCACCACCCAGCGCGGTGCCGGTGGCGGCGTCCGTCTGGCCCGGCCGGCAGAGGAGATCAGGCTGGGTGAGGTGGTGCGTTTCCTCGAACAGCGCTACGCGCTTGCGGAATGCTTTCGTGCCGACGGTGGCAACTGCCCGCTGACGCCGAGCTGCAGGCTCAGGTCACGGCTGGCGACAGCGCAGGAAGCGTTCCTGGCCGACCTCGATCGCAGCACGGTTGCCGATTGCGCGCACGCTTCATGATCACTCCACGAATGTGGCCTGACTGCGTGCCCGCCCTCCGGGGCCGCTGTAGGCCATGCCATAGCCGGGAGGTGTGTCCCATGTCGGCATTGCGAGCGTTGCGAGCGCCTTTTGCCAGCGCTCGATCAACAGGTCCTCGGCCACGTAGTCGAAGGGATCCTGCAGCACTGCTTCGATCGGGATGCCGTTGACCGCAGGCGGCGGATTGGTGACCAGCCAGCGTGCCG
>DAOLKH010000185.1:0-4588 GCA_035331685.1 Pseudomonadales bacterium | reverse complement strand
GGAGGAGACGCCATGTTCGACCGCCATCTCAGCGTCGCTGACTATGATTCCGAACTGTGGGACGCGATCTGTCAGGAGGAGCAGCGACAGGAAGAGCATATCGAGCTGATCGCCTCGGAAAACTACTGCAGCCCGCGCGTGATGCAGATGCAGGGCACTGTGCTGACGAACAAGTACGCCGAAGGCTACCCGCACAAGCGCTACTACGGTGGCTGTGAATTCGTCGACCGCGCCGAGGAGCTTGCGATCGAGCGTGCGAAGCAGCTCTTCGGTGCCGATTTCGCCAACGTGCAACCGCATTCGGGGTCGCAGGCGAACAACGCCGTGTACCTGGCGCTGTGCCAGCCGGGTGACACCATTCTCGGGATGAGTCTCGCGCACGGTGGGCACCTGACGCACGGCGCGAAGCCGAACTTCTCCGGCAAGCTCTACCACGCGGTGCAGTACGGTCTCGATGCCGCCACGGGCGAGGTGGACTACGCCGAAGTCGAGCGGCTGGCGCTGGAGCACCGCCCGCGCATGATCGTGGCGGGCTTCTCCGCCTATTCACGCGTGATGGACTGGGCGCGCTTTCGCGAGATTGCCGACAAGGTGGGAGCCTACCTGCTGGTCGACATGGCACACGTAGCCGGGCTGGTTGCGGTCGGCCTCTATCCGAACCCGGTGCCGTACGCCGACGCGGTGACCACGACCACACACAAGACGCTGCGCGGCCCGCGTGGGGGCATGATCCTCGCGCGGCGCAACGACGAGCTGACGAAGAAGTTCAACTCGGCGGTATTCCCTGGTGGCCAGGGGGGGCCGCTGATGCACGTGATCGCCGCCAAGGCAGTCAGCTTCAAGGAAGCGCTGGAACCCGGGTTCCGCGTCTACCAGCAGCAGGTGGTGGACAACGCACGCGCAATGGCACGCACGTTCATCGAGCGCGGCATCGACATCGTCTCCGGCGGTACCGACAACCACCTGATGCTGGTGAACCTGATCGGCAAGCCGTATACCGGCAAGGACGCCGACGAGGTGCTTGGCGAGGCGCATATCACGGTGAACAAGAACGCCGTGCCGAACGACCCGCGCCCTCCTGCGGTGACCAGCGGGCTGCGTGTGGGCACGCCCGCGATCACCACCCGCGGTTTCGGCATCGCCGAGACGGTGGAGCTCACGCACTGGATGTGCGACGTGCTGGCCTCGCTGGAAGACGGCAGCAGCGAGCGGGTGATCGCCGAGGTGCGCACGAAGGTGCTGGAAATCTGCCGACGCTTTCCTGTCTACGGCTGAGCCGCAAGCGGTCTGCGCTCAGCTCTTGCGGGCGCGGACCAGGATCTCGTTGGTCAGCAACAGCTCGCTGCCGTATTGCTCGACGAGTGACTGCGGCGGCGTGAGATTGCCCACCCTGATGATGGTGCCGGACTCGATCGAGAAACCGGCATCGGTGATTGCCTGCAGCAACTCCTCTGCCGTGATCCTGTTCAGGGATCGGTATTCCTCGAGAAGGTAGTTCTTCACCCGTTCGAATTCGTTGTTGCGGTACAGGATGTCCTGTTCCGCTGCTGCCACGTTGTCGTGCGCGGATCTCGCCGTGTCCAGGAACGTTTCTTCGTCCGTCAGCAGATGCGCCCACGGCTGGTCCACGAGCCGACGCAGGTGCGATCCGTACGGGCCGTGGAACAGCGGCTCGATCTGCACATACAGAGCACCGCCGGGTCTGGTGACACGCAGAAGCTCGGCCAGTACCGGGGAAACATCGGTGACGTGTTCGAATACCGACCACGAATAGACCAGATCGAAGTACTCGTCGGGAAACGGCAGCGGACCGTCCGGCCGTGACTGCACGAACGACAGGTTCGGTGGATGGCCGATGTTCTTCTGTCGAAGCGTATCGTGCAGGGTATCGAAGGCGCGCGTGATGTCGACGCCGATCACGCTTGCGGCCGTACGCGTCGCCACGCCTGTGGAGTTGATGCCGTCACCACAGCCGAAATCGAGGATCGTTGCGTCCTTGCGGCAGTCTGACAGCATATTGTCGGCGCAGATCCGCGTGGCGACGCCGTGGAAGTGTGCATCGAACCAGGGGTCCTGCCAGTTGGGGTCGGGAACGATCAGGGGAGAAAAGCTGCAGGCGATTTCAGGTGTCCGTTGTGTGTGCGGAACCTTCGCAGCAGAGGAAAGCAGGCGTTTGACGAGATCGGTTAGCATCGGATGCGAAGGCTGCGGGTTGGCTGCAGGGTTGCAGGAGGGCAGGGCGTGTCGTGCACGCACGGCCCGAATCATGCACTGGCCGGTCTGTCGAGTACAAGAACACTGCGGATGATTGCTGCAGTGTTGCATCCGGCACGGAGGTGAACATGGAACCGATAGGCAGGATAGGCGGGTTGTGGAGATATCCGGTCAAGTCGCTGGCAGGCGAGGCGCTGGAGAGGGCGGTGCTCGATGCAACCGGAATCGTCGGCGACCGTCGCTGGGCCCTGAAGAACAGCCGCAGCAATGAGCTCGTGAACTGCAAAGTGTTCACCTCGCTGCTGACCATCGGCGCCCGTTACAGACAGGAACCGGCGCCCGGTTTCGGGGTGGTGCATGCCGAGATCACGCTGCCGGACGGTCGGGTGCTGATGACCGGCGATGCTTCGGTGAATGCGGCCATATCCGCGATCGCTGGCCAGCCACTCGAGCTGTGGCCGTTGTTGCCGCCCTCGGACGAGGCGCACTACCGCCTGCGCCAGCCGTTCACGCCAGAGCTCACCAAGCAGCGCATGGGCCTGGGGCCGGACGACCCGTATCCGGATTTCTCCGCGTACGAGCAGGAGATGATCGCGGAGCTGCAGTATTACTTCTCCCCCAGGGGTTCGTACAAGGATGCCTACGCGCTCCACTACGTGACCTCCGCGTCGCTTGCGACGCTTGCGGGTTGCCGTCCGGGCCTCGACGCCACGGCGCGTCGCTTCCGTCCGAATTTTTATATCGAAGGGGTCGAGGCGGGCGGCTTCCCCGAGCTCGACTGGACAGGCTTCGACATGCTGATCGGTGACGTGGTCCTGAACTGCGGGCAGGAGACCGTGCGCTGCCTCATGCCGTCGCAGGCGCAGCAGGGGCTGCGGGCGGAGCCGCAGATGGGTTTCGTGCTGAACCGCGCCGCGCAACTGAAGTTCGGTGCCTATTGCCATGTGCGCAAGCCCGGCACGATTTCCGTGGGCGACGAGGTCTTCCTGGAAAGAAGGCCACGCCACAGCGCGATGGCGTATGTAACCACCCCGCTGCCGGCAGACATCGCCAGCGGCAACGTGGCCGAGCCGCCGCCGCTGCCGGCGTTCTACAGGGCGCGCGTGGTCAGCAAGCGACGCGAGACCGCAGACACGGTCACATTCGGTCTGCAGATGCCCCCTGGTGCTGCCTTTGCGTTTCTTCCCGGACAGCATCTGATCCTGCGACTCGCGTCGGCCGAGCTCGGCCGCCCGCTGATGCGCAGCTATTCGCTCAGCAGCGGATCACGGTCCGTGGACGGTGCGGATTACGCGATCACGGTGAAACGCATCGGCACCGCTTCGAGCTACCTGCACGACTCGGTCGAGGTCGGCGACGAGCTCGATGTGCGCTGGCCGAGCGGACGCTTCTTCGTCGTGCCGGAAGCCGACGCGCCGCTGGCGCTGATCAGCAACGGCATAGGCGCTACCCCGCTGTTTGCCATGCTGCAGCGCGTCGCCGAAGCGAACCCGGCGCGGCGCATCTTCTGGCTGCACGCCACACGCAGCTCGCAGACGCATGTGTTCAAGGACGCGATCCGCGAGCTGGGGCAAGGGCTTGCCGATTTCCGTGCGCACACCATCTACCGCAACCCGCAGACCGCAGATGCGCCGGGTGTGGATTACCAGTCCCGCGAACGAATCGACGCGGAGCAGCTCGCACCGATTGCCGGCATGCCGGGCGTCGAGGTGTTCATTTGCGGAACGGAGTCCTTCACTGCGTGCGTGCGCGAAATGGTCGCCGGGGCCGGGATCGTGCCGGAACGGATCCACTGCGAGAAGTTCTTCAGTACCGTTCGCAGCGACGCGTTCGGCGAGCGGGCAGCGAACGAAAATGCCAGAACCCATGCGGTCCGTTTCGAGCGCTCCGGTGTAGAGGCGCAATGGACGCGAGGCGATCCCACGCTGCTCGAGATTGCCGAGCAGTCGGGGATCCCGGCCGATTACGGTTGCCGCTTCGGTTCGTGCCTTGCGTGCAGCACGCGCATCATCGAGGGCGAGGTGAAATACGCCGACGCCGACGTCGTGCCGAAGCCCGGCGAGGCGCTGATCTGCTGCGCCGAGCCGGTCTCCGACCTTGTCCTCGACCTGTGAACGCCGCCTTCAGCCGACCTGCGGCACCTTGCGCAGCGCGTCGGCGAGCATGGCGTCGCTGAGTTCGAGATCCTGCATCTCACCGCGCAGGAATTTCTCGTAGGACGCCAGATCGAGGTGTCCGTGGCCGCACAGCGCAGTCAGGATCGTCTTCGGTTCGCCGCTCTCGCGGCAGGCAAGCGCCTCGCGGATCGCGGCGGCAATTGCGTGCGTGGGTTCCGGCGCAGGCACGATGCCCTCGGTGCGCGCGAACCGGATTG
>DAOLKH010000184.1:0-4590 GCA_035331685.1 Pseudomonadales bacterium | reverse complement strand
GCGCTGTGCTGCCTGGCGCCACGCCCGTTCGACGCGGCCTTCGTCGCCGCAGCCGAAGCAGTTGCCGCACTGGCGGTACCGAACCTGCTGTTGCGTCACGAACTGCATCGATGGCTGGCAGGGCGCGCTCGCGAGGCACTGCGCGCGTTCTGGCGCGGCTGTCGCGATCCGCGTCGTCTGAGCTTTCGCGTCGGCACGGGTGCGCTGCTCGTGCTGTTGCTGTGGCTGGGCTTCGCAACCGGCGAGTATCGCGTTGCCGGAGAGGCGCTGATCGAGGGGGAACAGCAGCGTGCGATCGTCGCACCGTTCGATGGCTTCATTGCCGGTGCGGATGTGCGTGCGGGCGAGCGCGTCGCCACCGGTGATGTGCTGGCCAGCCTCGATGGGCGCGATCTGCGTCTGGATCACGACAAGTGGCAGGCGCAGTACGAGCAGGCGAACCGCAAGTACCGCGACGCACTGGCGCGTCACGAGCGCGCGAACGCACGCATTCTCGCAGCCGAACTTGCCGAGGCACGCGCGCAGGTCGAACTCGTCGAGGACAAGCTCGCGCGTGCGCACATCGTCGCTCCGTTCGACGGTGTGGTGGTCAGCGGTGACCTCAGCCAGATGCTCGGCACCCCGATCGAGAAGGGCAAGGTGCTGTTCGAGGTCGCGCCTCTGGACGCCTTCCGTGTGGTCTTGAAGGTGCCGGAGAGCGATATCCGCTCGGTGCAGGGTGGCCAGAGCGGGCTGATGGTGCTCGCCGGCCTGTCGCAGCAGAAGATACCGTTCACGGTGCGCAACATCGGCATCGCCACCGCCGAGGACGGCAAGAACGTGTTTCGCGTCGAAGCGGATACGGTCGATTCGCACCCCGGGCTGCGTCCCGGCATGGAGGGGGTGGGCAAGATCGAGGTCGGCAAGCGGCGTCTGCTGTGGATCTGGACGCACCGCTTCTTCGATTGGCTGGACCTGAAGCTCTGGCAGTGGTTGCCCTGAGCCATGAGCACGCGCTTCCTCAGCGACGACTGGTACCGGGTCGCAGGACTGCGGCCCCGACTGTTGCCGCAGGTGAGCATCACGCGCCAGCGCTTTCGCGGCAAGGCCTGGTACGTGCTGCTCGACCAGGCGTCGGGACGCTCGCATCGCTTCACGCCGGCAACCTACGCGCTGATCGACGGCATGGACGGCACGCGCACGGTCGATGAACTGTGGAACACGCTGGCCGACACGCTCGGTGACCACGCGCCGACGCAGGACGAGGTGATCCAGCTGCTGTACCAGTTGCACGCGGCGGACGTGCTGCAGATCGATGCGCTGCCCGAGCTCGGCGAGGCGATCGAGCGACGCCGGCGCCAGGTGCGGGCGAAGTGGCTGCAGAGCATCGGCAACCCGATGGCGCTGCGCTTTCCGCTGTGGGATCCGCAGCGCTTCATCGACCGCAGCTGGCCTTATGTGCGCTGGGCCTTCGGTCCGGTCGGATTGCTGCTGTGGCTGGCGGTGGTCGGCAGCGCGCTGCTGCAACTGCCGCAGCACTGGGGCGAGCTGAGCAGCAACGTGGCCGATCGCGTGCTCGCGCTGGAGAACCTGGTGTGGCTGTGGCTGAGCTATCCGGTCGTGAAGTTCTGTCACGAGATGGGGCATGCGTGGGCGATTCGCCGTGGCGACGGCGAGGTGCACGAGATGGGCCTGATGTTCCTGGTGTTCGCGCCGGTGCCGTACGTGGATGCGAGTGCGTCGAACGCGTTTCGCGACAAGTGGGCGCGCATCGGGGTCGCGGCCGCAGGCATCCTGGTCGAACTGTTCCTGGCCGCACTGGCGCTGTTCGTGTGGATCGTGGTCGAACCCGGTGCGATACGTGCCATTGCGTTCAACGTGATGCTGATCGGCGGTGTGTCGACGATCGTGTTCAACGCGAACCCGCTGCTGCGCTTCGATGGCTACTACATGCTTGCGGACTTTCTGGAGGTTCCGAACCTCGCGCAGCGTTCGAACCGCTACCTCGGGTACCTGGTCAAGCGCCATGTGTTCGGTGCCGAGCAGGCGCAATCACCGGGATATCAGCGTGGCGAGCGTGTGTGGATGTTGCTCTACGCGCCGGTCGCATGGTGCTATCGCCTGTTCGTGATGTTCGGGATCGCGCTGTTCGTCGCCGGCAAGTATTTCTTCGTGGGCGTGATCCTGGCGCTGTGGACGGCAGGCATGATGCTGCTGTGGCCGGTGGCGAAGGGAGTCGCGTTCGTGCTGCGCAACGCCGAACTCGATCGTCACCGCCGTCGTGCCCTGGCCGTGACCCTGGCTTCATCCGCCGTTCTGGTGCTGTTCACGCTGTTCGTGCCGCTGCCGTACTGGACCAGCGCCGAGGGTGTGGTGTGGGTGCCGCCGAATGCGGAAGTGCGTGCCGGCAGCGGTGGTTTCGTTGCGCGTCTGCTGGCCGGCCCCGGAGACGCGGTCGCAACCGGAGATACGCTGCTCGCGCTCGAGGATGCGGACCTGGCCGCCGAGCTGGCAGTACGGCGCGCCCGCGTGGAGGAGCTCGGCGTGCGCTATGCACAGCAGCGCTTCGATGACCGGCTGCAGTCCGAGCTGACGCGCCAGGAGCTCGAGGCCGAACGCGCGGCGCTCGCGCATATCGAACGGCGCGTGGCCGATCTGGTCGCCCGCGCCGGGCGTGACGGGTTCTGGGTACTGCCCGATGCGCGCGATGTGCCGGGCAGGTATTTCGCCCAGGGCGCGCTGCTCGGTTATGTGGTTGCAGGTGCGCTCGATTCGGTGCGCGTCGTGGTGCGCCAGGAAGACGCCGACCAGGTGCGCCACGATACGCGGCGCGTGCGCGTGCGACTGGTCGATCGTCCGCACGAGCGCTTCGAGGCAAGCGTGACGCGCGAGGTTCCCGGTGGCGCACAGGAACTGCCGGCCAGGTCGATGACGATCGACGGCGGCGGACTGTTCGCGACCGATCCGCGTGATTCTTCCGGGCTCAGGACGCTGGCCCGTACATTTCAGTTCGATCTGAAGCTTGCGAGCGCACACGAGGATCTGCGCTTCGGTACGCGTGCCCACGTGCGTTTCGAACACAGACCGGCGACGCTCGCCACGCAGCTCTACCGCCGTGTGCGCCAGGTGCTGCTGAGCAGGCTGGGGGTCTGAACATGCGCCAGTTGCTGCGTGAGTGGTCGGTGGCGGAGTACGCGGTCGGTCTCTACCCGGAGCGTGCCGACCGACATCCCCACGTGGTCGATCGCGTGCTGGCGTACTGGGCCGGCTGGCTGGCGTTGTGGGCCTCTGCACTGTTGCGCTGGCGACTGCGTCGTTTCGCAGCGCGAGTGCTGGCGTGCGCAACGGAACTCGGGGCACTCGACGAGGAGGCGCTGCGTACGCACGCGCGGCAGCTCTCGGCACGTCTGGTGCGTGAGGGCATGGCCGAAGCCGCCGTGGTCGAGGCATTCGCGCTGGTGCGCGAGGTCAGCGGGCGGCTGCTCGGCATGCATCATTTCCCGGTGCAGTTGATGGGTGGTTACGCGCTGCTGCGCGGCCACGTTGCCGAGATGGCAACCGGGGAGGGCAAGAGCCTGACCGGCGTGCTGCCGGCAGTCACGGTCGCGCTGGCCGGAGTCCCGGTGCACGTGATCACGATCAACGAGTACCTGGCGCGTCGCGATGCGCAGGAAATGACGCCGGTGTTTGCATTCTTCGGTCTGTCGGTGGGCTGGATCGAACCTGATCAGGACCCGGCGGTACGCCGCGAGATGTACGCACGCGACGTGAGCTACTGCGTCAACAAGGACCTGGTGTTCGACTACCTGAAGGACGGTCTCGCCGCGGGCAGTGCAGACAACGTGCGCCAGATCGCTTTGCGCCGTTTTCTCGACGGCCGCGCTGCGGCCGATCGCTTGCTGCTGCGCGGCCTCTGTTATGCGATCGTCGACGAGGCCGACAGCATCTTCGTCGACGAGGCGCGCACACCGCTGATCATCTCGGCCGAGCAGCAGGGTGAAACGGAAGCCGCGAACTATCCGTTCGCACTCGCGGTGGCGCGCGAACTGCCGGACGATGCCTATCGCATCCATGCAGCCGAGCGCAGCGCACGCCTGACCGGCGCAGGACGCGAGGCCGTGGAGCGCGCTGCAGCCGGGCGCGGCGGGAGCTGGCGTTTCCGCCGTGCACGCGAGCAGATGATCGAGCAGGCGCTGGTTGCGCTGCATCTGTATCAGCGCGACGTGCAGTACATTGTGACCGAGGACGCTGTGCAGATAGTCGATGAATCGACCGGGCGCACGATGCCGGACCGCACCTGGGAACACGGGCTGCATCAGTTGATCGAGGCGAAGGAGGGACTGGCGCCGAGTGGCCGTCGCGAGACGATCGCGCGTGTGACCTACCAGCGCTTTTTTTGCCGCTACCTCTGGCTTGCCGGTATGACCGGTACCGGTGCCGAGATTGCGCCCGAAGTGCGTGCGGTCTACGGCGTCGACACGATCCGCATCCCGACCAATCGGCGCCTGCAGCGTCGCCATCTCGGCGATCGCGTGTTCCTGCAGGCTGCAGCGCGCTGGCATGCCGTGGTCGCAAGCGTGCGCGCACGGCGTGCCGAAGGACGCGCGGTGC
>DAOLKH010000183.1:0-4590 GCA_035331685.1 Pseudomonadales bacterium | reverse complement strand
GTCGGACCCCGCGCGCATCATGCCCTGGCTTGTCGACGAGCAGGGGCGCATGACGCCGCCGGATGCGATGCGCATTCACGAACTGCTGCGCGGCTACAAGAGGGCAAGCGCATAGGGGACGTTAGACGTTAGACGTTAGACGTTAGAAGTGAGAATGCAGAAGTCGGAAGTGCGGTTCTGAATTCCCGAGTCCCTAGTCCCGAGTCCCGAGTTCGGATACGAACGATGTTGACGATCCTCAGTGAACAGCGTGGCGCGGTGGGGGTGATTACCATCAACCGCCCCGAGCGTTTCAACGCGATGGACGTGCAGACCGCGCAGGACTTTCGGCGCGCAGCGCTTCGCCTGGCGCGGGACACGGACGTGAGGGTCGTGATCCTTCAGGGGCTACCCGGCATGTTCTGCAGCGGCGCGGACCTGAAGTTCATCCGAAACGGCGGCAGCAGCGGCGACCTGGAGTACCTCACACGCGCGGAGTACCGTCGCCCGCCGGAGGGGACACCGATCCAGTACGGCGAGGTGTTCAAGCAGATCCTCGAGTACATCCACAGCGCGATCTCCGAGATCCGCCGTGCGCCGAAGCCATTTATTGCGGCGGTCGACGGCGTCGCGGCCGCGGGTGGTCTCGGCATCGCCATGGCGTGCGACATCGTGGTCGCGTCGCAGCGTGCCTCGTTCGAGTGGGCCTACTCGAAAACAGCGCTGACGGGCGCCGAAAGCACGACCTTCATGCTGCCGCGGCTCATTGGGCTGCGTCGGTCGCTCGAACTGCTCTTCCTCAACCCACGGCTGACTGCCGCCGCGGCGCGCTACTTCGACGCGCCCGGCGTGACGCTGCATTTCGATCTCTGCGAGCTGCATGGCTACCATTACCACACCGGGCTGGTGTTTGCGGCGTACGTGGGTGGCCAGGGCGAGGCGGTCGCCAACGGTGGTCGCTACGATGACATCGGGCGAGTGTTCGGGCGGGCGCGACCGGCTACCGGCTTCAGTTTCGATTTGAAGACGCTGCTGGGTGTGCTGCCGCCAGAGACTGCGGTGATGCCGTCACGCGGGATCTTCGTCGCTCATGAGCTCGCCTGCGATGCCTGGGACGAGGTTTGCCGACTGCGGGATGCGGGCGAACGGGTGCTCACCGGGTTGCCTGGGCAGCGTGTGAGTGCCTGCTGTGATCGTGAACTGCGTCGTGCCGGTGCGGCGTGGCGAATCGATACCCTCTGATCTGACAGGTAAAAGGGAAATGGCGAATAACGTAGTGGTTCTCGGCACCCAGTGGGGCGATGAGGGCAAGGGCAAGATCGTCGATCTGCTGACCGAGAACGTCACCGCAGTGGTGCGCTTCCAGGGCGGACACAACGCCGGGCACACGCTGGTGATTGATGGGCAGAAGACCGTGCTGCATCTGGTGCCCTCGGGCGTGCTGCGTGCGGGAGTACTGTGCCTGATCGGCAACGGCGTGGTGCTCTCGCCCGAGGCCTTGCTGGCGGAAATCGCCGCGCTCGAGTCGAGCGGGGTGCCGGTACGCGAGCGGCTGTGCCTGAGTCCCGCGTGCCCGCTGATCCTGCCGTATCACGTCGCGCTCGATCTCGCGCGCGAGAACGCGCGCGGCGATGCGAAGATCGGTACCACCGGGCGCGGCATCGGTCCCGCGTACGAAGACAAGGCCGCGCGCCGTGGCCTGCGCCTCGGTGATCTGCGCGATGCCACACGTTTCGAGGCCAGGCTGCGCGAGGTGATGGACTATCACAATTTCGTGCTGCGCGAGTACTACCACGCTCCCGTGCTCGACATTCGGGAGACCCTCGATCAGGCGCTCGCACACGGCGCCGCGCTGCTGCCGCTGATGGCTGACGTTCCGGCGTTGCTGCATGAGTACCGTCATGCAGGCAAGCGCATCCTGTTCGAGGGGGCGCAGGGCGCGCTGCTCGATATCGACCATGGCACCTATCCGTACGTGACTTCATCGAACACCACGGCTGGTGGCACCGCGACCGGCAGTGGCTTCGGTCCGCTCTATCTCGATTACGTGCTCGGCATTACCAAGGCCTATACCACGCGTGTCGGCTCCGGTCCGTTTCCAACCGAATTGTTCGATGAGGTCGGTGCGCATCTGGCACGTCGCGGCCATGAATTCGGAGCGACTACCGGTCGGCCGCGCCGCTGCGGCTGGTTCGATGCGGTATCGTTGCGCGAGGTGGTGCGCATCAACAGCGTGAGCGGGCTGTGCATCACCAAGCTCGACGTGCTCGATGGACTCGAGTCGATCAACTTCTGTGTCGGCTACGAGGACAGTTCCGGGCAGATCGTCGGTACGCCACGCGACAGTGCTGACTTCGAAAGTCTGGTGCCGGTCTACGAGGCGATGCCAGGCTGGCAGGAGTCGACGCTCGGTATCACGGCGTGGGAGAGACTGCCTCGGGAAGCACGCAACTATATCGAGCGCATCGCAGAGTTCGTCGGCGTCGGGATCGACATTGTGTCCACCGGTCCGGACCGCGGCGAGACCATCGTGCTGCGCGATCCCTTCGGGCAGTCCTGATACCAATGGACTGCCATCGCATCGAGGTTGCCGACCCGCTGGACGGCGATACTTTTTCAGTTAGAATGCGGCGGCCGGTTTCGTCGTGAATCCGGTTTTCAATGGTGCCAACGCTTTTTGCCGCGTCGGGGTATTGGCACTCCAGCTACGCAAACGGCGCCAGGATGATTAATCGAATGAATATCTACGTTGGAAACCTGCCCTACAGCGTCCGCGATAACGACCTGCTCGCGCTGTTCGAGGAATTCGGGAATGTGTCGTCGGCCAAGGTCGTCATGGATCGGGAAACCGATCGTTCTAAGGGGTTTGGTTTCGTGGAGATGCCGTCGGACGACGAAGGCAGTACCGCGATCAACAAGCTGAATGGTCACGAGATCAATGGCCGTGCATTGCGCGTGAACGAAGCGCGTCCGCGTGAAGACCGCCGTCCCGGCGGCGGCGGTGGTGGTGGCGGCGGAGATCGTCGCCCCAAGCGTTGGTGATTGCTGGCGGAGCGGTACGCCGCTCCTGAGCGTGGCCGCAGAGCGTATGGTCTGCGGCCCGCCTGCCCGGGGCGCACCGTCTGTTGCAGATGGTGCGTTTTCTCTTTTGCGAGCACTCGTCCCTGTCAAGGAACGGGTTGGTCTTTCATCGTCCGCACTGCCGGTTCCGTCTTCTTCCCGCAGATCCTGATGCCTCAGTCCGGTGTGCAGCCACCGAGGCCGTAGAATGCAGCGATCTCGTCCCAGGCCTGTTCCGCGGTCTCGACGAAGTGGAACAGATCGAGATCGGTGGCCTCGATGTGCCCCTCCTCGACCAGCAGGTCAAAATCGACCAAACGGCGCCAGAACGCTTCACCGAACAGCAGTATCGGCAGCCGCTCGGTCTTGCCGGTCTGGATCAGCGTCAGTGTTTCGAACAACTCGTCGAGCGTGCCATAGCCGCCCGGAAACGCTACCAGGGCACGCGCCCGCATCAGGAAATGCATCTTCCGTGCTGCAAAATAATGGAACTGGAAACACAGCTCCGGCGTGATGTACGGGTTTGGTGCCTGTTCGGCAGGCAGTACGATATTCAGGCCGATGCTCTTGCCCCCGGCTTCGTGCGCACCGCGATTCGCCGCCTCCATGATGCCCGGGCCTCCGCCGGTCACGACCAGCAGCTTGCAGCCCTCGATGCGCTCACTGTTCCGTGTGATCAGCGCGCCGAGACGACGTGCCTCTTCATAGAAGAAACTGTTGCGCAGTTTTCGCTCGGCCCGCTTCACTGCGGCCTGATGAGCCTGGTCGTGCGGATTCAACGCCGCCTCGGCGCGCGCCACGTCGAGCTGCTCCTGCGCCTGCTCCTGCGACAGGTGGCGCGCACTGCCGAAGATCACGACCGTCGAATGGACGCCATGCTCCTGCTGGATCAGGTCCGGCTTCAGCAGTTCGAGCTGCAGGCGTATCGGACGCAGGTCCTCGCGCAGCAGGAAATCGCTGTCGGCAAACGCGAGGCGGTACGAACCGTTGCGATAGCGGCTCGCACGCGCTACGTCTTCGCGCGCGCTCGGAAAGGACTTCGTGCGTAGATCGCGTTTCCTGCGTCCCATGCCGTCGCCTCGCTGGGGTGTGTTCAACGAAAGCCGACGTATTCGGCGTCATGTGCCCAGCGTAGCAGCGTTCCCGGCAACAGCCACAGCGGTCCGGGAGTGGGAAGGGAAGAATGGTGCCCAGGAGAGGACTTGAACCTCCACTACCTTTCGATAACTAGCACCTGAAGCTAGCGCGTCTACCAGTTCCGCCACCTGGGCAGGGGGCCTGCGGGAAGCTCTCCCGCGAACAGGCCGCGCACTCTACTGATGGCAGCCAGCAGTGTCAATCCCCGCGTATGTATAATGCCGCACCGATTGCGCCAAGCCACGGCGCTCCCCGTTCCCGGAGACAACACCGTGCCGAGCAAGCGAAGAGCAGGCCACGCGCCCAAGCGTGATCCGCGTCATGCCGAAGAGGCCGCCCGCTATGAGAACCCGATTGCGAGCCGCGAATTCATCCTTGCCACGCTCGAGCATGCGGGTGTGCCGCTTACGCTGG
>DAOLKH010000182.1:0-4618 GCA_035331685.1 Pseudomonadales bacterium | reverse complement strand
CCTTGCGTTCGAGCAGGTGGGCGGCGCAACGCGCGTTCTCGAAATCAGTCGCGACTACTCGCTCGAACGCAAGGCCTTCGGTCGCCAGATCGGCAGCTTCCAGGCCTTGAAACACAAGATGGCGGATATCTATACGGCGAACGAGCTGGCACGCGTGCACGCGTACTACGGCGCCTGTGCGCTGTCGTCGGATGCACCGGAACTGCCGGTTGCGGCAGCCGCTGCACGGGTTGCAGCCAGCGTCGCCTTCAACCGTGCTGCCGAGGAAGGCATCGAAATCCACGGTGGCATCGGTTTCACGTGGGAGATGGACTGCCACCTCTACATGCGCCGCGCGCGCCACCTCGCACAACTGATCGGCAGCGAACACGCCTGGCGCATCCGCCTCGCCGACGCACTCATCCGGGAGGCCGCGTAAGCGGGAACTGCAAGATGGATTTCAGAGACACTCCTGAAGAAGCCGCATTCCGTTCCGAAGCGCGTGCCTGGCTGGAAGCCAACGCCACCGCTCGCACCAGCGATGAACAGCGCTTTGGCGAAGGTCTGGACGACACGGCACGCATTGCCGCAGCACGCACCTGGCAGCGCCGCAAGGCCGAAGCGGGCCTTGCCGCGATCAGCTGGCCGCGCGAGTGGGGCGGCCGCGGCGGCACAGCGATGCAGCAGGTGATCTACGCCCAGGAAGAGGAGCGTTTCCTGGTGCCACGCATGGTGTTCGAAAACAGCATCGGCCAATGCCTGCCCACCATAGCGATGTGGGCGAGACCGGAAATCCGCGCGCAGCACATGGCACGCGGCATCGTCGGTGACGAGATCTGGTGCCAGTTGTTTTCGGAACCCGCGGCCGGCTCGGATACCGGTGGCATCCGCACCCGTGCCGAGAATCACGGCGACGAATGGATCATCAACGGCCAGAAGGTCTGGACCTCGGGAGCGCATTTCTGCGACTACGGCATCCTGCTCGCACGCAGCGACTGGGACAAGCCAAAGCAGAAAGGCCTCACGATGTTCATCGTCGACATGAAGGCACCTGGCGTCGAGGTCCGTCCCATTCATCAGATGTCGGGTGATACCGAATTCAACGAAGTCTTCCTGAGCGATGTGCGCATTCCGGACGGCAACCGCCTCGGTGAAGTCGACGGTGGCTGGAAGGTGATGCTCAGCACGCTGATGCACGAGCGGCTTGCCATTGGCGGGCATCTGCCGACGCATCTGCACCGCAATCTGATCCAGATCGCACGCAAGGCGCGCTGGGCCGGGCGGCCTGCGCTCGAAGACGCCCGCGTCAAGGCGCACATCGCCGATGCCTTCCTCAGCCAGCACGGCGTGGAACTGGTCATCGCACGCGGGCTTACCGCACTTTCGCAGGGCAAGGAACCAGGGCCGGAGATGTCGATCCTGAAGCTGGTTGCCGGCAAGGGCATTCTCGACATCGCGAGTTTCGCACTCGAAATGGCCGGTCCGGAGGGAATCACCGGCCATCGGGATCTGGGCAAGGAATGGGCGTTCCTGCAGCAGCTGTGGCTGTCTGCACCGGGCATCCGCATCTCGGGCGGAACCGACGAGATCCTGCGCAACGTGATCGCCGAGCGCGTGCTGGGACTCCCAGGCGAAATTCGTACCGATCGTGAACTGCCGTTTCGCGAACTGGAGCGCTGAAAGAGGCGGAGGATTCGATGCCTGAAGAGAAAAGCTTCAATCTGGCGGACCTGCTCGACATCGTCGTCGACACCGTACCAGCAGAGCGCGAGGCACTCGTGTGTGGTGCCCGTCGCCTGAGCTACCGCGAGTTCCGTGACAATGCGCAACGCCTCGCACTCTGGTTGCGATCACGCGGCATCGGCACCGACGATACGGTAGGCATCCAGGCGGCCAACTCGATCGAGTTTCTGGAAGCGACGTTCGCCGCGTACATGCTGCGCGCCGTCCCGGTCAACGTGAACTATCGCTATACGGCGGACGAGGCGCGCTATATCTACACGAACGCGGAACTCAGGGCATTGTTTTACGATTGCGCACTCGAGGATGCCGTGAGTGGCGCACTCGACGGCGCACCAGGCCTGAGGGCGCTGGTGCGAATCGGAAGCGGCGCACCGTCACTGCCCACCGCAGTGGCATACGCGACGGCGGCAAGCGGAGCAACAGGCACACTCACAGACATCGAGCGCAGCGACGACGATCTGCTGCTGCTCTACACCGGCGGCACCACCGGGATGCCGAAGGGCGTGATGTGGACACACAAGGCGCTGTTCTACGCAGCGTTCGGCGGTGGTGGCAGCCTGCACCCGGCCGGGGCCATCGCAAGCCCAGCCGAACTGGCAGCGCGTGTGCGCGAGACCTACCCGCTGCGCCAACTCCCGTGCGGACCGCTGATGCACGGCGCCGGCATGTGGGCCACCACCATCGGATTGCTCGCCGGTTGCACCGTCTACCTCAACGACCGCCCTGCCTTCGACGCAGAACACATCCTCGGGCTGATCAGCGACGAGAAAATCAGTTGCCTCAACGTGGTCGGCGATGCAATGGTGCTGCCACTGCTCGAGGCGCTGCAGCGTGAACCACAACGATGGGATCTGAGCAGCATCGTCGCCGTGTCCAATGGCGGTGCGATGCTTTCGGAGCACGCACGCGAAGCACTCAGGCCCTACCTTGCACCGAACGTCTACATCATCGACAGCCTGGGTTCATCCGAAACCGGCACTTCCGGTGGCGGAGGCAAACCTGACGATGGAGGACTGCTGCGGATCCCGCCCAATCCGACGGTAGCGGTAGCGGTGGGCGGTGAGCGCTTCGCGAAACCAGGCGAAATGGGCATTCTGGTCCGCATGGGGCATCTGCCGCTCGGCTACTTTCGTGACCCGGAGAAAACCGCCAGCACCTTCGTCATCATCGACGGCAAGCGCTGTGCGATCAGCGGCGACGCTGCCCGCCTCGAAGCCGATGCTTCGATCACGGTTTTCGGTCGGGATTCGCAGTGCATCAACACCGGTGGCGAGAAGGTGTTTACCGAAGAGGTGGAAGAAGGTCTGCGTTCGTATCCAGGCGTGCGTGATGCCGTAGTGGTCGGCATTCCCGATCCGCGCTGGGGTCAGAGGGTCGTGGCACTGGTGTCGTTGCGCCGCGATGTTGCCGAGGATGCCGCTACGCTGAAGCAGCACTGCCGCGCCAGACTCGCCGGGTACAAGGTACCCAAGGATGTCCTGTTCGTTGCCGAAGTGGCGCGCAACCCGATGGGCAAGGCCGACTATCGCTGGGCACGCCAGGTTGCAGAGCAAAGACTGGGAAGCAAGCCCGATTCCTGAACGGTCACCGACTCGGCATCGGTAACGGCCCCGCGTAATCAGCCTGCCTGCGGCTGGGTCGGAATGCGTCGCTCCACGGCCGCGAGCAGATCGGCAAACCCCTCGCGCAACACATCTTCCGACGAAATCTCCGCGTACTGCGAACGCAGTACCAGGAAGAACTGCTGCTGTCGTGGCTCAAGTTCATCGAGTCGATCCAGCGCGGGCGGCGAATGGTAGTTGACGTTACCGAATTCCATCGCCAGCAGGCTCAGCACCTGATGGCAGAACAGCCAGTTCGTCAGCGTCAGTTCCCGGCCACGGAATCCGAGTCCATGCAAGGTTTCGCCAACCACGTGTGCGATGGCCAGCCAGCCTGCGGAAGTCTTGCCGTCGATCCCTGTGACCTTGAACATCATCGGATAGCGTTTGCCGAGTGCGTACAGCGTCCACATCCAGTCGCTCAGCGTCCCCTTCCAGTCTTGCCCCGGAATCGGTTCGGGCATGCGGAACTGTTTGCAGACCTCGTTTGCGACCTCCGCCAGCAACGCTTCGCGACTCGGGAAATAGTTATAGAGCGCCATCGACACGGTGCCTAGCCGCCGCGCCACGCTTGCCAGCGTGAACTGCTCCACCGTGCAATTCTGCAACAGCGACAGCGACTCGACGATGATCGCTTCGCGCGAGATCCGCGGAGGCCGTCCTACCCGTGATTTACGCGCCTGCTGCGGATGATCCATCCTTCACTCTGCTCCGTTGCATTCCGCTACGAGTCGCGAACTCCATGCGATGGCCTCCGGACTCACCGGGCAAGGGGGCCGTTCGTTCAAAGGCCCAGGCGCAACTCACTGGCAAGCGGTCGGGCCGGGTAGTGAAAGCCGACCGGACCGTCCGGCTCTGCGTTGATGAACTGGCGCACGAAGGGATCGTCGGAAGCCAGGATGTCGGCGGTACTGCCCCCAGCGACGATCCGGCCATCGGAGATGAAATAGGCGTAGTCAACGACCTTCAGTGATTCCGAGACATCGTAGGTAACCACCACCGACGAGGTACCAAGGGCATCATTGAGACGCCGCAGGATGCTCGCAATGACGTTCAGCGAAATCGGATCGAGGCCGGCAAACGGCTCGTCGTACATGACCAGCAGAGGATCGATCGCGATGGCGCGCGCCAGCGCGACGCGCCGCTGCATGCCACCGGAGAGTTCTCCCGGCATCATTGCGTGCGCTCCACGCAACCCGACCGCATGCAGCTTCATCAGCACCAGATCGCGGATCGTTCGCTCCGGCAGGTCGGTGTGCTCGCGCATCGAGAATGCCACGTTCTCGAATACCGAC
>DAOLKH010000181.1:0-4645 GCA_035331685.1 Pseudomonadales bacterium | reverse complement strand
GCATCGAGCGCCCGCGCGCCGGCGCCGTCTCCCTGCAGCGCTGCACGACACAGCGCGGCCATCCGTTGCGGATCGACGTTGGCGGTGACCGATATATTGCCGCGTGCGCCCAGCAGCATCAGCTCGGCCGCGGTCGCATCGTCACCCGAATACACCGCGAACCCCTGCGGACAGCCTGCTATCAGCTCGCGGCCACGCTCGAGGTTGCCGGTCGCGTCCTTGATGCCGACGATGCCTGGCACTGCGGCAAGCCGCAGCACCGTTTCGTTTGCCATGTCGCACGCGGTACGCCCGGGTACGTTGTAGAGGATCTGCGGAATATCGACCGCCTCGGCGACCGTCCGGAAATGGCGGTACAGACCTTCCTGGGTCGGCTTGTTGTAGTAGGGCGTGACCAGCAGACAGGCGGCAACGCCAAGCCCGCTCGCCATCTGCGTAAGTTCCATTGCCTCGCGCGTGGAATTGGCGCCGGTACCCGCAATCACCGCGACGCGCCCGGCCGCCATGGCCACCGTGCGCCGAATGACTTCGAGGTGCTCGTCGACGTCGAGCGTCGCACTTTCGCCGGTGGTGCCCACCGCGGCGATCGCTGCGGTACCGGCGCTCACCTGCAACTCGACCAGCCGCTCGAGCGCAGCCCAATCGATGGCACCCGATGCGTCCATCGGTGTCACGAGGGCGACGATGCTGCCCGAAATCATGCGCTCACCCCGGCGTGCGAAAGCGTGCAAGGATACGTGCGCCTCTGGGCAAGCTCAAGCAAGGATGCAGCGCCCCGGGAATACGACACCCCGCTCGTGCTCAGAACTGATCCGGACGGAACGAAGCGTCGTGTCCACCGTCGATGAAAAGCATCGCACCACAGATGAAACCCGCCTCCGGCCCGAGCAGGAACAGCACCGGCCCCGCGATGTCGTCCGGCTGGCCAACACGGCCGATCGGTATCGTCTTCTCGAAATTCTGCATCGCTTCGGCAAAGCGCGGATCGCTGGTCGCGCTGTCCGACAACGGCGTCCTGATCAGGCCGGGAGCCACCGCATTCACGCGCACTCCGGCAGCGGCCCATGCCGGTGCATTCCGGCGCACCCAGCGCGCCACTGCTGCCTTCGAACCGGAATAGGCTACCTGGCCGTTCTGGGCCGCGACCCGTTCGCAGGCGCCGGCCTCGTCGCCGGCAAGCAGCAGGTCGACGTATTCCGCGTCCGGACTCATCGGCGCCGAATTCGAGGAAATCACCACGACGCTGCCGCCGCGGCACTCCAGCGCCGAACGCAGGCCTTCGGTGACTTCGACCGCACCGAAATAGTTGAGGCGCACGATCAGCGCCGGATTCACGTAAGGCCCTACTCCCGCGCAGGCCACGAAACCGTCGAGACCTTCCGGGACACGCGCAAGGATTGCCGCGACTGCAGCCTGACGCCCTTCACGCGTCGACAGATCCGCGATCACGTCGGCGTCCTTGATGTCGACGACGATCACCGTATCACCGCGCGCCCGCAACTGGTTCTTGATTGCCGCACCGATTCCGGTGGCGCCACCCGTCATTGCGTAGATACCCATGCACTCCTCCGCTGCTGCTCGTTGTTTGTGATCAGGCCGGCGTGCGCGTTTGCGCAACCCAGTTGTATTCGCTGGTCGGCACCACGTCGATACGGTTCATGTCGATGAAGCGCGCACAACTGTCCATCATCGCCTGCAGATTCGTGCGAAACTTCTGCTCGTCACCCACCGCAGCGTAGAACGCCTGCGGCGAGGTCATCGCCTCGGCAGGGAAATTCTCCTCGATGATCGCGGTGTACGGGGGCGCGGCATAGGTGAGCGGCCGGAAGATCACGTTCTGCCGATAACCGAAGGTCGACTGGGTGTCGATCGCAATCTGCGTATGGCTGCCCTGCCACACTGCGAGCCACTGCTCGTAGGCGATCCAGTCGGGTCGGGTCAGGATGCAGATCTGGGACCAACCCTCGGCGCGCCCGCCGTCGGTGGGCATCCGCGCATGGTGCGCGATCGGCTCCGACTCGCACACCAGGTAGCCGTGGCAGCGCTCCACCTGATCGCGGAAAAGAGCCTCGTAGCGGTCGCGCCAGACCGCCGTATCCAGCCACAACGAAAGCATCGCGTCGAAGGACTGCCCGCTGCACGATTGCTTCAGCGGCGCTGCCGGTGCCACGTCTTCGTCTGCCACATTGACCCGTACGTACCTTGCACCGGCCTCCAGCAGTGCCGGTGCGATCCCGTCCAGCAATCGCCGGCGAAAACCCTCCGGGGTGTCCCCGGGCTGCTTCCACACCAGGTACAGGATCTTTTCCATCACGGGCCCCCATCGTCAGCGATATGTGGGGCGTATGATCGCACTGGTTCCGTCGGCTGCAAAGCCGCCATGCATCCCATCCCCATACCCGTGCAACAAGCTTCGTCGACGTCGACAGCCGCGGCCTCATGTTACAAATAATCCACTCGCACTAATGACTTAGCTGTCTATACTGATACGACACATCAACTGGGCGAACCCGGGTCCGATGCCTGTCGTCGCAACACAACATAATAAAAGGAAGGCTCGGTGAGCGCTCGTATCCATCCGTTGCATCCCGCTGGCGCACTGCGATCCAACAATGAACCCGAAGTCTTCGAGGCTGGCGACCTGATTCTGCGCCATCTCGAACAGCTCGGCGTCGAATACGTGTTCGGCATTCCCGGTGGCGCAATCGAGCCGCTGTACAACGCACTCGCCCGCAGCGAACGCCGCGGCGGCATCAAGGCCGTCATCGCGCGCCACGAGGCCGGCGCGGCATTCATGGCCGAAGGCTATGCGCGCAACACCGGCAAGCTGGGCGTGTGCTGCTCCACCACCGGGCCAGGCGCCACGAACCTGATCACCGGCGTGGCGTCTGCCTACGAGAACCAGATCCCGCTGCTGGTGATCACGCCACAGACCGCGCTCAGCCACTTCGGCCGCAAGGCCCTGCAGGAATCCAGCGATACCGCCGTGAACACGGTCGGCATGTTCCAGCACTGCACGCACTACAACACGCTGGTCAGCCATGTCGACCAGATCGAGCACAAGCTGGCCTCGGCGATCATGACCGCCTTCAACTCGCAGGGTCCGGCCCACATCAGCGTCCCGCTCGACATCATGCGCATCACGCTCGAGCGCAGCGCGCCCGGATTCAACCTGTCTTCGCTGCTCGCACGCCCTGCATGGAAGGACGAAAGTGCAATCGACACCCTGGTCGATCTGCTGCTTGATGCACGCAAGCCGGTGTTCGTGCTCGGCAACGGCTGCCAGGACACCGCCGGACTGATCCTGCGCACCGCGATGATCCTCGATGCACAGGTCGTGACCACCCCCGACGGCAAGGGTCTGATCAGTCCGTTCCACCCGAACTACCGTGGTGTGTTCTCGTTCGCCGGCCACAAGAGTGCCGAGCAGGTACTGCACGACCCGGCCGTCGACCTGGTCGTCACGGTCGGCAACATGCTCAGCGAGTGGAGCAGCAACAACTGGGATCGCGAAACGCTGCTCACGGGGCAACTGGTGCACATCGACACCAACGAGAACAACCTGACCCGCTCGCCGATGGCACGCCTGCACGTGCGTGGCAACATCGATACCGTATTCGAGACGCTGATCGTCGAGCTGGCCCGCCATGGTCGCCAGTTGATCGCCGCCGACACGCCGCGCACCGACAGCGCCAGCGCGGTGCTGTCGTTCGAGGTCGACGACCTCCCGAAGTGTCTCGACGCCTCGTGCCCGATCAAGCCGCAATGGCTGATGACCAAACTGACCCAGTTGTTCCCCCCGAGCACGCGCTACCTCGCGGACGCCGGCAACAGTTTCGCGTGGTGCACCCACTACCTGCACCCCTTCGACCGCCGTGTGCTCGACCGTCGCAGCGTAGGGCGCGGTGACCGTGGTCGCCGCACCATCCGCGGCGGCCTGTTCCAGGCCGGCTTCGAGTTCGCGCCGATGGGCTGGGCAATCGGCAATGCGGTCGGCGCCGCACTGGCACGCCCGGGCGATCCGGTCGTCTGCATCACCGGCGACGGCAGCATGCTGATGAGTGGCCAGGAAATCACCGTCGCCCAGCAACTGGGCCTGCCAGTGGTCTACATTGTGTTGAACGACGCACGACTCGGAATGGTCGCGCACGGTCAGCAGCTCGGCGGCGGAGAACAGATCGGCAGTGAACTGCCACAGGTGGACTTCCGGCGCATGGCCGAAGCCATGGGTGTCCGTGCCTATCTGATCCAGACGCCGCAGGACCTGATGAACCTGAACATTCCGGGCATCTGCCAGCAGCGCAGTCCCACGTTGCTGGATGTACGGATAGACCGGCGCGAGATCCCGCCGATCGGCCGGCGCATCCAGATTTTGCGTGAAATGTGAAGCAGCGCACGATCCCGCCGGGCACGGCATGGCGCACGCGCAAACAGAGGCAATCATTGTACGTGCGTACCGAACACATCGCTGCGAGGACAGCCGTGCCATGAAAAACCGCTCTCTGTTGGTGTTGTCGCTGGCAATGGCGCTGATACGGGTCGCTCCCGGTGCATCGGCCGCCGGCGACGAGGATCTGCTGCTGTCCTTCGGGGAGGAGGAATTCCTCAGCATCGCGACCGGGCAGAAGCAGCTCGTCACGAAGGC